>JAKAZX010000408.1 GCA_021826485.1 Pseudomonadota bacterium
CTCGTCCGGCGGCAGCGGGCCGCGGCGCAGGCCGCGCCGGATCGCGCCCAGGATCGCCTCCCGGCTCACGCCCGGCCCCGCCGTTGGGCGTGGGCGTAGCGGGCGAAGAACGTGCCACCCTCCGGCGCCGGCAGGTCGCGCCCGGCGGTCCAGCCGCCGGCCAGCGGCAGCGCGCGGAACCGCCCGCGCCGCCGCCCCAGCAGTGCCAGCGCCCCGATCGCCGCCCGCGTCGCCAGCCGGTACAGCGCTGGCCGGCGCGCGAACCACGCCCAGAGGGCGAGGTTGCCGCGCTGCGCCGCGGGGGTCAGATGCCGCTCGAACTCGCGCTCCCGCCAGTGGCGCATCATGGCGGGCAGCGGGATCTGCACCGGGCAGACGCTTTCGCACTTGCCGCAGAAGGTGGTGGCGTTCGGCAGGTTGCCGGCCTGCTCGACGCCGATCAGCGCCGGCGTCAGCACGCTGCCCATCGGCCCCGGATAGACCCACCCATAGGCATGGCCGCCGACCGTGCCATAGACCGGGCAGTGGTTCATGCAGGCGGCGCAGCGGATGCAGCGCAGCATGTCCTGGAACCCGGTGCCGACCATCGCCGAGCGGCCGTTGTCGAACAGCACCACATGGTACTCGGCCGGCCCGTCCAGGTCCGCCGCCCGCCGCGGCCCGGTCGAGAAAGTGGTGTAGACCGAGCATTCCTGCCCGGTCGCCGAGCGGGCGAGCAGCCGCAGCAGGGTGGTCGTGTCCTCCAGCGTCGGCACCACCTTCTCGATGCTGGCGAGCACCACGTGCACGCGCGGCAGGGTCTGCGTCAGGTCGCCGTTGCCTTCGTTGGTGACGATGACGCTGCTGCCGGTCTCGGCGACCAGGAAATTCGCCCCGGTGATGCCGACATCGGCGGCGAGGAATTTCTGGCGCAGCCGGCTGCGCGCCTCGGTGAGGATGTCGCGCCGCTCGCCGAACACGCGGTCGGCCGGCAGGTCGGTATGGGCGCGGCGGAAGCTCGCCTCCCAATCCTCGCGGTTGAGGTGGAAGGCGGGGGCGATGATGTGGCTGGGCGGTTCATGCCGCAGTTGCAGGATGTATTCGCCCAGATCGGTCTCGACCGGTTCGACCCCGTTGCTGGCGAGATACTCGTTGAGGGCGATCTCCTCGCTCGCCATCGACTTGCCCTTGGTCACGGTCCGCGCCCCGGCATTGCGGCAGATCGCCAGCACCGCTTCGCGCGCCGCCGCCGCATCGGCGCACCAATGCACGGTGCCGCCGGCGCGCTCGACATTGGCGGCGAAGGTTTCGAGGTAGAAATCGAGATTCGCCAGCGTGTGGTCCTTGATCCGCCGGCCCTCGGCGCGCAGCGTCTCGAACTCCGGCAGGGCGGCGATGGCGGCGGCGCGGCGGGCGGGAAATTGCGGGCGGGTGCGCGCCAGCGCCTTCTGCAACCCCGGATCCGCCATCGAACGGGCGGCATTGCGCTTGAATTCGGGGCTGGTCGCCAGCATTCCCGCGGCCCTCCTGCACTGGGTTCAGTCTAGCGGCGCGGCGGCCGATTGCCAAAGCGCGACGATTAAATGCCCATTCAGCGATAATTCCCCCGCCCATCGCTGCACGCCGGGCAGACCTGACGGCTTTTCAACCCGCGGCCGGCGCGCCAATGTGCCCCCGAAGCTGGCGTGCCGCTTGCACGTCGGCCCCAGAAACCGGAGGTCGTTCATGCCGCGCTGCATTCCGCTAGCCCTCTCTGCCGCCTTGCTCACCGCCGGACTGGCTGCCGCCGCCCAGGCGCAGGGCAGCGGATCGACCACGCTCGATGCGGCGCGCGCGCGCGGGCAACTGGTGTGCGGCGTCGCCGGCACGGTGCCCGGCTTCTCGCTGCCGGACAGCCAGGGTGTGATGCGCGGGCTGGACGCCGACGGCTGCCGCGCCATCGCCGCGGCCGTGTTCGGCGACGCGAACAAGGTCAAATACGTCAATCTTTCCACCGAGAACCGCTTCACCGCCCTGCAATCCGGGGAAATCGACGTGCTGATCCGCAGCACCACCTGGACGCTGGGGCGGGAGGCCAATCTGGGCGGCCTGTTCGGCGGCGTGAACTACTATGACGGCACCGGCTTCCTGGTGAAGACCGCGGCGGGCGTGAAATCCGCCAAGGAGCTGGACGGCGCCACCATCTGCGTGCAGCCCGGCACCAGCACCGAACTCGCCATCGCCGACTACTTCCGCAACAACAACATGAAGTTCACGCCGCTGCTGATCGAGAACCGGGCGGAACTGGAATCGGCGTTCCTGTCCGGCCGCTGCGACACCTACTCGACCGACAGCTCCGCGCTTGCCACCTTCCGCGCCACCCAGCCGAAGAAGGAGGATTTCGTCCTGCTGCCCGAGATCATCAGCAAGGAACCGCTGTCCTACATGGTGCGCAAGGGCGACGACAAATGGTTCGACATCGTGCGCTGGAGCTACTTCGCCCAGCTCACCGCCGAGGAGGAGGGCGTGACCAGCAAGAACGTCGATGAGATGCTGGGCAGCGCCAACCCGAACATCAAGCGCCTGCTGGGCACCGAGGGCGACATGGGCAAGGCGCTCGCGCTCGACAACAAGTGGGCGTACAACATCATCAAGCAGGTCGGCAATTTCGGCGAGATGTGGGACCGCGACATCGCCGTGCTGGGCGTGCCGCGCGGCATCAACAACCTGTGGACCAAGGGCGGCCTGCAATACGCGCCGCCGCTGCGCTGACGGCGCGGCACCGCGATGGTCGATCGCACCGCCGATCCGCGCTTTGCCGGGGCCGGGCCGCCGCGACGCGCGTGGCGGCCCGGCTGGTCCGATCCGCGCACGCGCAACCTGGTGTATCAGGCGCTGGCGGTCGCGATCGTCGTCTCGGTGCTGTGGTACCTGGTCGGCAACACGGCGCGCAACCTCGCGGCGCGGCACATCGCGACCGGCTTCGCCTTCCTGCACCGCGTCGCCGGCATTCCGATCGCCGAGCAGCCGATCCCCTATGATCCGGCCACCAGCACCTTCACCCGCGCGCTGACCGAGGGCGTGCTGAACACGCTGAAAGTGGCGGTGGCGGGCATCGTGCTCGCCACCGTCCTCGGCACCGTCATCGGCATCGGCCGGCTGTCGCGCAACTGGCTGCTGGCGCGGCTGGCGGCGGTGTATGTCGAAGTGCTCCGCGACGTGCCGCTGCTGCTGCAACTGCTGTTCTGGTACACGCTGCTGCAAGGGCTGCCGGCGCCGCGGCAGTCGCTGCATGTCGGGCCGCTGTTCCTGTCCAACCGCGGCTTCAAGGTGCCGCTGCTGGACTGGCAGCCGGCGCATTCCTGGGCGGCGCTTGCCCTGATCCTCGGCATCGTCGCAAGCTGGCTGCTCGCCCGCTGGGCGCGCGCCCGCCAGGACGCGACCGGCCGCCGCCCGCCGGTCTGGCCCGCCATGCTGGCGCTCATCATCGGGCTGCCGGTGCTGGTGTGGGCGCTGCTGGGTGCGCCGCTTGCCTTCGACGTGCCGGTGCGCAAGGGCTTCGGCTTCACCGGCGGCGGCACCATCACGCCGGAATACGTCGCCCTGCTGACCGGGCTGGTGATCTACACCGCCGCCTATATCGCAGAGATCGTGCGTTCGGGGATCGAGG
>JAKAZX010000409.1 GCA_021826485.1 Pseudomonadota bacterium
GCGGTCGAAGCACTTGACGATGGGGATGTACATCCCCTCCTCGAACACGCTGCGCCCTTCGGGGCCGAAGCCGAGGCCGCCGACATCGATGACATGCGCCGTGTTGGCGAACAGGCCGATGATGCGACCGTGCAGGAAGGCCGGCGTCACCACCGTCAGGTCGTGCAGATGCCCGGTGCCGAGCCACGGATCGTTGGTGATGTAGTGGTCGCCCGGCTGCATCGTGGCGGCGGGAAACTTCGCCAGGAAATGCCCGACGCTCTCCATCATCGAATTGACGTGGCCGGGCGTGCCGGTGACCGCCTGCGCCAGCATCCGCCCGTGCATGTCGAAGATGCCGGCGGACAGGTCCCCCGCTTCCCGCACCGTGGTGCTGAAGGCGGTGCGGATCATGGTCTGCGCCTGCTCCTCCACCACCGCGATCAGCCGGTTCCACATCACCTGCCGCCGGATTTCGTCGAGCGCCGACATCATGCACCGTCCCGCTGCATCGCGATGAAGCCGTGCGCGGTGATCCGCGCCGACCAGGCCGGACCGACCAGCGTGGAGGTCTCGTCCTCCGCGATCACCGCCGGGCCGTGCAGCACCGTGCCGGCCGTCAGCGCGGCACGCTCGAACACCGCCCAGTCGGCGACCTCCCCGCTCGCGGTGTCGCGCACGCGCTGCGTGCGGGCCGGGCGCGCATCCTGCGCGGCGGCGGTGTCATCCTCCGGCGGCATCGCGTCCGCCTCGGTCGCGACATTGACGGCGTAGCTGAGGATTTCGACGTCCGATCCCGGCACCGGGCGATTGTAGAAGCGGGTGTATTCGGCGTCGTACGCGGCGCGGATCGCCGGCACGTCATCCTCGGTCAGCCGGCGCGCGGGCAGCGCCACCGCGATCTCATGCCCCTGGCCGACATAGCGCATATAGGCGATGCGCGTCTCACCGACCGGCGCCCCGAAACTTCCCGCGGCGACCACGCCCCGCGCCTCCGCCGCCATGTCGTCCAGCAGCGCGTTGACGGCGGCGACATCGAAGCTGGAGAAGCGCTGATACAGGCTGCGCACCACCTCATACCCGACCGGCGCGCGCAGGAAGCCGATGGCGCTGCCGACGCCCGCGCCGGTCGGCACCAGCACGCGGGTGATGCCGATCTTCTCGGCGACCCGGCAGGCATGCACCGGCCCGCCGCCGCCGAACGCGATCAGCGTGCGCCCGTCATAGGATTTGCCGGATTCGATGGCATGCACGCGGGCCGCGTTGGCCATCGTCTCGTCCACCATCTCGATCACGCCGAGCGCCGCCATCTCGGGCGAAAGGCCGAGCGGCGCGCCGACACGCGCAGTCAGCACGGCGCGCGCCGCATCGCCGTCCAGCGCCAGCCGGCCGCCGGCGAAACGCTGCGGATCGTAGCGGCCCAGCAGCAGGTTCGCGTCGGTCACCGCCGGCTCGGCGCCGCCGCGGCCATAGCAGGCCGGGCCGGGATCGGCGCCGGCACTTTCCGGCCCGACGGCGATGCGGCCGAGCGCATCGACATGCGCGATGCTGCCGCCGCCGGCGCCGATCTCGACCATCTCGATCACCGGGATGCGCAGCGGCAGGCCCGAACCCTTCTTGAACCGGCCGACCCGCGCCACTTCGAAGCTGCGGGAGGTCTGCGGGCGGAAATCGTCGATCAGACAGACCTTGGCAGTGGTGCCGCCCATGTCGAAGGACAGCACGCGATCCAGCCCGCAGGCGCGCGCGACATGGGCGGAGAAGATCGCACCCCCCGCCGGCCCGCTTTCCACCAGCCGGATCGGGAAGCGGCACGCCGTCTCCACCGTCGTCAGGCCGCCGCCCGAGAGCATCAGGAACAGCGGCGCCGCCAGACCGTCCTGGCGCAGTTCCTGCTCCAGCCGCATCAGGTAGCGCGCCATCAGCGGCTGCACATAGGCGTTGGCGGCGGCGGTGGAAAACCGCTCCCACTCCCGCATTTCCGGCGACACGTCGGAGGCGAGGGTGATCGGCAGGTCGGGCAGTGCCGCGGCGATCAGCGCGCGGGCGCGGCGTTCATGCTGCGGATTGACGAAGCCGTGCAGGAAGCCGATCGCGAGGCTCTCGACCGTCTCGCGCTGCAGGTCCGGAACGACGCCGCGCACCGCATCCTCGTCCAGCGCCAGCAGCACCCGCCCCTCGTTGTCCAGCCGCTCCGGCACGGTCAGGCGCAGATGCCGCGGCACCAGCGGCTCGGGCAGTTGCAGATTGAGGTCGTATTGGTCGTACCGGCTCTCGTTGCGCAGGGCCAGGACGTCGCGGAACCCCTCGGTTGTCAGCAGCGCGGTGCGCGCGCCCTTGCGCTCGATCACCGCATTGGTGGCGAGCGTGGTGCCGTGGATGACGATGGCGATGTCCGACGGCGCGAGGCCGGCATCCCGCAGGATGCCGCGCACCCCGACCATCACCCCGCGCTCCGGCGCCGCGGGGGTGGTGAGCACCTTGGCGGTGGTGCGGCGGCCGGCGTGTTCGATGGCGAGGTCGGTGAAGGTGCCGCCGATATCGACGGCGAGACGGGCGGAGGGCATGCCGTCACCTCGCCCGGACGCGGCGGCCCGTCAAGGGGCGCGGAATCGGGGGGCGTGGTCCCGCAGCAGATCGCCCGCCATCAGTTCCGCAAGCGTCACCGGACATTCGGCCGGCAGCGGACCGGGCGGCCCTTCCTCGAACGCCAGATCCTGCACGCGCACCAGCGCCCTCCGATAAAGGTCGTCGAGGTCGATCCGCTGCGCCATGCTGGCGGCCCAGGTGATCTGGGCGTCGTCAAGGAACGTCCGCGCCTCGTGCAGCCATTTCTGCGCCGACTGCGCCTGCGGCCACGCCGCCGCCTTCAGCAGATGTTCGAGGGCGCGCACCAGCAGGCTGCGGACCGTGGACAGCTCGCTCCGCCCCACGCTCTCGATCTCCTCGACGATGTTCTCCCAGTCCACGTCGTTCGGCTGCTCGCCGCGGGCGATGCGGCGCAGGCGGTCGGCCTGCTGCTCCGACCACAGCACGATATCGGCGTCGTAGAGGGTGGTCATCTCCGCTCCTGCCGGCCGACCGGCAGCATGCCGCCGCGCTGGCGGCGAGGCAAGCCGATCAGCCGCTTTCCGCCACCGCCCAGCGCGTCACCACCGCGGCGGCGGCGGCGAAATCCGCCATCCGCATCGCCTCCTGCGGGTTGTGGCTGCCGTGCTGATTGCGCACGAACAGCAGCCCGGCGGGCACCCCGGCCTCAGCGAATGACACCACGTCGTGGCCGCCGCCGCTGGGCATCGCGCGCCACGCAATCCCGGCCGCCTCCGCCGCGTGCACCAGGGCTGCCTGCACGCCGGCATCCATCTGCGCCGCCGGGCTGTGCACCTCCTCCCCCAGATGGAAGCGCACGCCGCGCCGCGCCTCGATCTCCGCCACCAGGCGGTGCAGCGCGGCATACAGCGCATCGACGCTCGCCGCCGCGACGCTGCGCACGTCGAGCTGAAACCGCGCCTCGCCCGGGACCTTGCCGAACCCGGCCTCCTCGGTGGTCGCCAGCACGCAGAAGGTGCAGACCAGCGGGTGCCCCGCCGCCTCCAGCGCCGCCCACGCCTCGTCCAGCCGGAACGCCAGTTCGGCCAGCGCGATCCC
>JAKAZX010000031.1 GCA_021826485.1 Pseudomonadota bacterium
CTGGTGAACGGCATGGCCAGTCCGGCGGTGACGGCGGCGCTGCTGACCGTCCCGTTGCCGGCGCCATTGCCCAGGCCTGTGCCGGTATTGTTGTTGCCGTTGCCGTTGCCCGCCCCGCTGACCGTGCCCGTGGCGCCCGTGCCCGTGGTGGTCGTGCCCGTGGCGCCGGTCCCTGTGGTGCTCGTGCCTGTGGTGCTCGTGCCGGTGGCGCCGGTGGCGCTGCTGCTGCCGCCCGTGCCGAGGACGCTGGTCGCCGGGATGGCGACGTTGCCGGAGACGAAATATCCGGCGCCGCCGTTGGCGTCATAGAGCTGGCCCTGGCCGGTGAGGGTCGCGGCCTGCGGCAGGCTGCCATTGGCGATCACGGTCACCGGCGCCGTCGCGGTATCGGTGACGACGTTGTACGGCACCGGCAATATTGCGGTCCCGCCGACCGAGCCGGTGATGTCCACCCTGCCGAGCTGGCCCGACGGCACGCTCGGAAAAGTGCCGCCTGTCGTCCAGGTATAGGGCGTCCCCGGGGCGCTCGCCGCGACCACCGCCGAGCCGGTGGCAATGGCGGAGACGATGCCCTGGGCGAGAGAGTTGGAAGCGTTGGAGCCGCTGGAGCTGCCGGACATGCGCGCCTGTTCCCTGCCTGATGAAGCCGATGCCAGCAAGAACGCTACAGTCGAATTTTGCCGGCGGGCGTTCGCCCGTTCGGTTTGCAGGCACAATTCTTCTGTGATGCTGGCGTATTTGGCGGATGGAACGTAGGAAATCGCGGGCGGTTGTCATAAAAAACTTTTGGAAACATCGATAATATTTGCGTTCCATACCGGGGAACCGGCCCAGCCCCGTTTCGGTCTCGCCCCTGTGCGGGAATCGGCGCCGATCCTAAGCTGCCCGGATGCCCCCGCCCGAGCCTGCACCCCCCTCTCTGCCGCGCCTGTTCGGCAGCTTCTTCGCGGTGGGCATGATGGGGTTCGGCGGGGTGCTGCCGCTGGCGCGGCGGATGATCGTGGAGCGGCAGCGCTGGCTGACCGCCGCCGAGTTCACCGACCTGCTGGCGCTGTGCCAGTTCCTGCCCGGTCCCAACATCGCCAACCTGTCGGTCGCCCTGGGGCGGCGGTTCCACGGCCCGGCGGGGGCGTTCGCGGCGCTGGCGGGGCTGCTGGGCGGGCCGGTCGCGGTGGTGCTGGTGCTGGGGGCGGTGTTCGACCGGTTTGCCGCGGTGCCGGCGGTGGCGGACGGGCTGGCGGGGATGGCGGCGGCGGCGTCCGGGCTGGTGCTGGCGACCGCGCTGCGCATCGCCGCCCCGTTGCGGCGCCGGCCGGTCGGGGTCGCGGTCGCGGCGGTCGCGTTCGGTGCGATCGCGCTGCTGCGCCTGCCGCTGCTGCCGGTGCTGCTGGCGCTGGTGCCGGCGGCCATCCTGTCGGCGCGGCCGGAACGATGACGGGGGTGCTGCTGACGCTCGCGGCGGTGGCGGCGGTGCTGTCGTTGCAGGCGGTCGGCGGCGCCAATGCGCTGATCCCCGAGTTGCAGCGGCAGGCGCTGCTGCGCGGCTGGGCCAGCCCCCCGGAGTTCGCCGCCCTGTTCGCGCTGGCCCAGGCTGCGCCCGGCCCGAACATGCTGGTGGTGACGCTGCTGGGCCAGCGGGCGGCGGGGGTGGTCGGGGCGCTGGTGGCGACGCTTGCCTTTGTGCTGCCGTCCTCCGTCCTGACCTTCGTGGTCGCCGGCGTGTGGGAGCGGTTCCGCACCGCGCCCTGGCGGCAGCGCGTGCAGGCCGGGCTGACGCCGGTGACGGTCGGGCTGGTGATGGCCGCCGCGGTGCTGCTGTGCCGGGCGAGCGCCGGCAACCTGCGGATGCTGCTGGTGATCGCGGTGAGTGCCGCCGCCCTGCTGGCGACGAAGCTGCACCCGCTGTGGCTGCTCGGTCTCGGGGCGGCGCTGGGCGCCGCCGGGCTGCTGCGTTAGGCCGCGATCAGCGCAGGCTGTGGTCCGGCGCGTCCACCGGCAGGGTGATGCCGGTGCCGCCATGCGGGGCGGGCGCCTCGGCGACCTCGTCGGCATCCAGCGCCGGGCGTTCGGCGGTGGGATGCAGGGTGGCGAGGGTGTTGGCGATCATCGTGCCGTTGTCGGGACGGTCGTAGATGAAGCCGTAGGTGGGATAGACCGAGCCGAACCCGCCGCTGTGGCCGAGTTCCACGCGCACCGCGGTCCAGTCGTTGTTGGGGGAGACATCGACCACCCGGGTCGCCAGCGTGATGTTGCCGTGGGTGGCGCCGGTCCAGGCCCAGTTGGCGTGGTCGATCTCGATCTCGCGGGTGCTCAGGACATTGGTGACGACGGCGACGTGGCCGAGCCGCATATGGCCGGTGGCGCGGAAGTTCAGCACCGCCCCGGCCTCCGGCTGGCTGCCGCGGGCATAGACCCCGGCGGCGGCATCCCACCAGTTCGCGGCGTTGCCCTTGATGACGATTCCCGATTCCGCGCGGGCGAACGGCACGCATTGCAGCGCCGAGGCGGTGTGGATGTGCGTCCGCTTGCGATCCCGCTGCGCCACATGCACCGCCGCGGCACTGACGGCATGCACATGGTGCTTGGGCGCCTTTTCGGCGTCGCTGCCGGACGGGCCGGCGGCGGTGTCGGAGGTCGTGGCGAAAGCCGGAGAACTCGATACCGACAGCGCAACGGCCAGTGCCGATCCCAGCGCGAGGATGAGCCGAGCACGTGCGCCTGCCCGCATCTTTGAAGCTCCCTTACGGATCGCGTTTTATGTCCGCAGGTAACAACGCGATTCCCCCGCTCTGACAATCCGGCAATCCGGGGGCGTGATCGGGTGCGGCGCAGATTTACCAAATCGGGGTGTGGACAACCGTCGAATTCAGGACAGATATCCTAATAACGTGTCCGTTATCGTAATGTTGCTCACTTGCCGCTTGCGTGTTGCCGGACCGCAACATGACGGAAGCGGCCCGGTCTCGCGCTTATTTGCAGGTGACGACCATGATCTCGACCAGATGCCGCGGGTCGGCCATGTGCGCCTGGACACAGGCCCGCGCCGGCGCCCCGCCCGCCGGCAGCCACGCCGACCAGACCTGATTCATGGCCTCGCGGTCACGAATGTCCTTCAGCCAGATCTGCGCCTGCAACAGCCGGGTGTTGTCGGTGCCGTGGGTTTCCAGGATGGCGTCGATCTGCGCCAGCGCGTCGCGGGTCTGGCCGGTGATGTCGGCCGACAGGTCGCGGGCGGTGACGCCCTGCACGAACACGAACCCGTGATACTCGACCGCCTTGGCCAGCACGGCATTCGGTTCGGTGCGGATGATCTTGCTCATGGCGCGTTCCTCGTTGCAATGCGGCGCGGCTTCTAGGGCTGCGCCGGCGGGGCGGCAAGCGGCGCGGAGGCCGCCGGCGGCGCGGCAGCGGGCGGCGCGGCCGGGGTGGGGCCGGCGCCGCTGCTGCCGGTCAGGCAGTCGCGCAGCAACTGGTCGCGCTCGTACTCCCCGCCCAGCCCGTGGGTCGGCAGGCTGGGGGAGCCGCTGGTGCCGAACGGCGCATCGCGCAGGGAGGAGGTGTAGGTATCCTCCCGATACGTCGCGTCGGGGTGGCGCAGCTTGTAGATCGCATCGGCACGCTGGCGGCAGGCCGCTTCGGTCACCGCATCGGCGTGCGGCTGCGGCGGCTCGCTGGCGCAGCCGGCCAGCAGCACCGCGGCGAGCAGCGCGGTTGCGTGAAGTTTCATGCCGGCGCCCCGGCGGAAAGGCGCAGCGGGGCCTCCACGCTGCGGCGGAAGGCGGGTTCGTCGAACCGGGCCTCGGCGGTCAGGCGCTGGGTGGCGGCGGCGTGCACCAGTTCCGGTGCCAGCGCCGCCCCGTCGCGGCGCAGCGCCACCATGCCGCCGGCCCAGGACGCGCGGGCCAGCAGGTCCACCAGCGCCAGCAACCGCAGGCACAGCGACAGGCCGTAGCAGTGTCCCATGCCCACCGTGCCGTCCACGGCACTCGCCCAGCAGCAGGCATCGGCATCGCCGAGCGCGAGGTCGAGGGCGCTGCCGTCCGCCCGGCGGAAGCGGAACAGCCGCGCCTCCCCCCAGCGCTCGGCAAGGGCGGCGGCGCGCGCGGCGTCCCAGGCCGCGGCGAGGTCGCGGGCACGCACCGGCGGCAGGGCATCCGGCGACATGGCGACGAGATAGAGCAGCGCCCCGTCGGGGCCGGGCTGCACGTGGACGGCGGAACCGGGTGGCGGGTCGGACATCGGCGGAACATGGACCGAAGGCCCCGCCGATGCCACCCCGCGGCGCGGTCAGCGCACCGGCGCCACCATCGCGAAGGCGGCGCCCTGCGGATCGAGGCAGTTGGCGATCCAACTGCCGCCCGGCACCTGCATCGGCCCCTGCGCGACGCTGCCGCCGCCCGCCGTCACGCGCGCGATCGCGGCGTCGATGCCGGCGACGTTGAAATAATAGCGCCAGGCCGGCCCGGGCATGCCGGGACCGCGCTGGAACATGCCGCCGACCGCGGGGCCGCCGGTCGCGAAGGTCTGATAGACGCCCATCGGGCCGAGATCGACGGCCTCCGCCTTGGTCCAGCCGAACAGGTCCGCATAGAAGGCAAAGCCCGCCTCCCGGTCGTCGGTCAGCAGCTCGTGCCAGCCGACCTTCCCGGGCGCGTCGGGCGGCAGCGGCGCGTCGGGCGGCGTGCCGTTCGCGCGGAACAGGATGAATCCGGCACCCTGCGGGTCACCCACCACGGCGAAGCGGCCGACGCCGGGAATATCCTCCGGCCCACGCCGCACCATGCCGCCCTTTTCGCGCACGCGGCGGGCGAAGCCGTCCACGTCGTCCACGCTGATATAGCCGGTCCAGCAGGGGGGCATCCCGGCGGCCAGGGCATCGGCGGGAATCGGCATCAGGCCGCCCACCCCTACCTTGCCGACCGAAAACACCGTGTACGGGCGGTCGGGCGATCCCATGCCCTGCGCGGTCCAGCCGATGACGCGCGTATAGAAGGCCTCCGCCGCCGGCAAGTCGGTGGTCATCACGTCGTACCAGACGAAGTGGCCTTGGATGGTGGGCATGGACGCTCGCTCCTGTTGTTGATGGCTCGGCCCGTGTTGCCAGGAAAATACCGACCAGTCGGTATGTTGTCAACCCACCTCGCCCCCCACCGCCGCGTCGGAGTATGCTTCGGGCCGCAGTGTATCATTGAAGTGTATCATCGACTGGGGCCGCCTGCCCGGGCGTTGGCGGTTGCCACCAGGAAAGAGAGCGAGATGAGCGACAGCATGACCGAGCTTCGCCGCGAACCGCCTCCGCCGACCCCCGCCCCGCGCCGGGAGGGGCCGCCCGACGGCCTGGGTGCCCGGCTGCGGGCGTGGCTGGACGCGCATCGCGACCGGCGCGGCCTGCGCCGTCCGGACGGCCGCAAGCCGTCGCGGCCGGAGGTGCAGGCCCATGCCTGGTACTGGTTCGTCGCCGCCGGGCTGCTGATGCTGTTCCAGGGCTGGTGGGCCGCCCACCAGACGGTGAAGAGCGTGCCGTACAGCGAGTTCCTGCAACTGCTGCACGACCACAAGCTGAAATCGGTGCAGGTCGAGGGCCAGAACGTCACCGGCGAGCTGCTCCAGAAGCTGCCCGACGGCCGCACCATCGTCGAGGCGATCGCCGTCCCCGAATACATCCAGAAGGATTTGCAGGCTGCCGGCGTGCAGTACACCGGCGCGCTGCCGGATACGTTCTGGAGCACGCTGCTGTCCTGGCTGCTGCCGATCGGCATTTTCTTCGTGTTCTGGTCGTTCGTGTTCCGCCGCTATGCCGAGCGCTTCGGCGGCGAAGGCGGGCTGATGTCGATCGGCCGGTCCCGCGCCAAGGTGTTCGTGGAGACCGACACCAAGACCACCTTCGCCGATGTCGCCGGCGCCGAGGAGGCGAAGGCGGAGTTGCAGGAGATCGTCGATTTCCTGAAGGACCCCGCGCGCTACGGCCGGCTCGGCGCGCATGTGCCCAAGGGGGTGCTGCTGGTCGGGCCGCCGGGCACCGGCAAGACGCTGCTGGCGCGCGCCGTCGCCGGGGAGGCGGGGGTGCCGTTCTTCTCCATCTCCGGCTCGGAATTCGTCGAGATGTTCGTGGGCGTCGGGGCGGCGCGCGTGCGCGACCTGTTCCATCAGGCGCATGACCGCGCGCCGGCGATCGTGTTCATCGACGAACTCGACGCGCTCGGCCGTGCCCGCGGCGCCTATCCCGGCATGGGCGGACATGACGAGAAGGAGCAGACGCTGAACCAGCTTCTCGTGGAGCTGGACGGGTTCGATCCGACCTCCGGCGTGGTGCTGCTGGCGGCGACCAACCGGCCGGAAATTCTCGATCCCGCGCTGCTGCGCGCGGGCCGCTTCGACCGGCAGGTGCTGGTGGACCGCCCGGACCGTCCGGCGCGCCGCGCGATCGTCGGGTTGCATCTGCGCCACGTGCATCTTGCGCCCGACGTGGATGCGGACCGCATCGCCGAGCTGACACCGGGCATGACCGGCGCCGATCTCGCCAACCTGGTGAACGAGGCGGCGCTGCTCGCGACGCGGCGCAACGCGACCGAAGTGGCCATGAGCGACATCAACGAAGCGATCGAGCGCAGCATCGCCGGCCTCGCCCGGCGCAGCCGCGTGCTCGGCACGCGCGAGCGCGAGATCGTGGCGTATCACGAGATGGGGCACGCGCTGGTGGCGATGGCGCTGCCCGGGACCGATCCGGTGCACAAGGTCTCCATCATCCCGCGCGGCGTCGGCGCGCTCGGCTACACGATTCAGCGGCCGAGCGAGGACCGCTATCTGGTGTCGCGCAGCGAGCTGGAGAATCGCATGGCGGTACTGCTGGGCGGCCGCGCCGCCGAGGTGCTGGTGTTCGACACGGTGACCACCGGCGCGGCGGACGACCTGCAGAAAGCGACCGACATGGCACGCTCGATGGTGGCGCGCTTCGGCATGATCGACAGTTTCGGGCCGGCGGTGTTCGAGACGGAGCGGCACAGCTTCCTCAATGGCGCGTCGGTGCTGGCGGACCCGGGCCCGCGCAACCACAGCGAGTCGACGTTGCAGGTGATCGACGGCCTGGTGCGCGACATGGTGCGTCACGCACTGGACCGCGCGACCGAGTTGCTGCGCGAGCGGCGCGACGCGCTGGAGCGCACCGCCCGGTCGCTGCTGGAGCACGAAACCCTGACGGCGGAGGAGTTGCAGGCCCTGGCCGGTGAGCCTGCCCGCCTCACGGCGGCTTGACGGTGCCGACACCTTCGCCGTTAATCCGGCACGGGGCGGAACGGGTGGGGCGCAGGTGAGCCGGACGTTGCAGGACGTGATGCGGGACGTGCTGCAGGACTGGCGCAGCGATCTCGACCCGGCATGGCAGCCCGTGCTGGCCGGCGTCGAGCCGGACTTCGCCGCCATCGATCCGTCGCTCGAACTCGCAGCGTGGGAGCCGGTGTTTCCCGTCCGCCGCGGCCGGCGGCTGCTGGGCGGACCCGCGGGCGGCCACATGCTGCACGCCTTCGACGGCATCGCGCCCGCACAGGTGCGCTGTGTCGTGCTCGGGCAGGACCCGTATCCGGACCCGACCTTCTCCACCGGCCGCGCGTTCGAGGCCGGCAACGTCGCGGAATGGCGCGAGCTGGAGAAGATGTTCTCGGTCAGCGTGCGCTGCTTCCTGCAACTGATCGCCGCTGCCCGCACCGGCAACGGCGACTATGCGCGCACCACGCGGGACTGGCTGCATCTGCTGGCGGACATCGAGGCCGGGCGGCTTGCCTTCGAGTCCGCGGCGACGCTGGCCGACCGCTGGGTCGGTCAGGGCGTGCTGCTGCTGAATTCCTCGCTCACCATCACGCGGTTCCAGGTGGCGGGCGACCCGCATCAGGTGCGCGGCCATCTGCCGCTGTGGCGCCCGGTGATCCGCGCGGTGCTGCAACATCTCGCGGCGCGCGGCGCGCCGGTCTGCTTCCTGGCGTTCGGCGAGCAGGCCGCTGCCGTGCTGGCCGAGGCGGCAGTGCGGGAGGGGGACGGCATCGCCTGCATCCTGCGCGACCATCCGGCGCGCGGCGATGCGGTGCTGGCGATGGCGAATCCGTTCGTGCTGACGAACCGGCATCTCGCCCGGCACGGCGCCGGCGAAATCCGCTGGTAGCGTGATGGGAAAATCCCGCGACAGCTTCGACTATATCATCGTCGGCGCGGGATCGGCGGGCTGCGTGCTGGCCAACCGGCTGTCGGCCGATCCGGACTGTACGGTGGCGTTGCTCGAAGCCGGCGGACCCGACCGCAACCCGCTGGTGCGACTGCCGATGCTGATGGGCCGGCTGATGCATTCCGGCCTCTACAACTGGCACTATCACACGCAGCCCGAGCCGCAGTTGAACGACCGCAAGATTTACTGGCCGCGCGGCAAGGTGCTCGGCGGGTCATCCACCATCAACGGCATGATCTATGTCCGCGGCAACGCGCATGATTACGACCGCTGGGCGCAGATGGGCAATCCCGGCTGGTCGTATGAGGAGGTGCTGCCGCTGTTCCGCCGGTCGGAGGCGCATGCCGACCGCCGCGATGCGTTCCACGGCACCGACGGGCCGCTGACGGTTACCCGCGCGCGCGGGCGCAATCCGCTGTTCGACGCCTTCGTGGCTGCTGGCCGGCAGGCGGGCCACGGCGTGACGGACGACTTCAATGGCGCGCAGCAGGAAGGCTTCGGGCGCTACGACTTCACCATCCGCGACGGACGGCGCTGGAGCACGGCGAGCGCGTTCCTGCGACCGGCGATGCGGCGGCGCAACCTGACGGTGCTGACGCATGCGCTGACGCATCGCGTGCTGGCGGAGCGTGGCCGTGCGACCGGCGTCGAGTATTCGCGGCATGGCACGGTGCGGCGGCTGACCGCGACGCGGGAGGTGATCCTGGCGGCCGGCGCGGTCGGTTCGCCGCACATCCTGATGCTGTCCGGCATCGGCGATGCCGACGAACTGGCGCGCCACGACATCCCGGTGCGCCATCACCTGCCCGGCGTCGGGCGCAATCTGCAGGACCATGTCGATTGCTGCCTCGTTTATGAATGCCTGCGCCCGGTGTCGCTGTATCGCGATCTGCGCGCGGACCGGCTGCTCTGGTCGGTGGCGGTCGGCATGGCGTTCGGGCGCGGCGTGGCGACGACGTTCCCGTATGAAGGCGGGGCCTTCATGAAATCCCGCCCGGACCTGCTGGCCCCCGACATCCAGGCGCATTTCATGCCGGCGCTGGAGCAAAGCGCGAACCTGCACTTCCCCAAGCCATTCCGCCGCGACGCGGCCGCGGCAAACCACGGCTTCACCATCCGCGTCGGCCCGGTCAATCCGGAAAGCCGCGGACGGATCGTCCTGCGCTCCGCCCGGCCGGACGACGCGCCGCTGATCCACGCGAACTATCTGGCCGCCGCGTCCGACGTGAGCACCACGATCGCCGCGGTGCGCATGATGCGCGACGTGATCGCGCAGCCGGCGTTCGATGGCCTGCGCGGGCGCGAACTGGCACCCGGGACGGCGCGGCGGACCGATGCCGAACTGAAGGAATGGCTGCGCGATGCCGCCTCGACCACGCTGCATCCGGTCGGCACGTGCAAGATGGGCAGCGGGCCGGAGGCGGTGGTGGATGCGCGGCTCCGCGTGCACGGCATCGCCCGGCTGCGCGTCGCCGATGCCTCGATCATGCCGGTCATTGCCAGCGGCAACACCAACGCGCCCACCATCATGATCGCGGAAAAGGCCGCCGTCATGCTGGCCGCCGACAGGGGGCGTCACGCCCCGGCCGATCACTCAGGACAGGAGGCTGCCGCATGATCGTCGATCACCGCACCTACACGTTCCGCCCCGGCACGATCGGGAAATGGCTGAAGAAATTCGAGGCGGAGGGCCTGCCCATCCAGCGCCGCCATCTCGGCGTGTTCATGGGACTGTTCACGACCGAGATCGGCAATCTGAACCAGGTCGTGTTCCTGTGGGGCTATGACAGCCTCGCCGACCGGGAAGCCCGCCGAGCGCGCATGGCGGAGGACCCGGCATGGCAGACCTTCCTGTCCGAGGTCTGGGCGCTCGATGCGATCCAGGCGCAGGAGATCAAGATCCTGAAGCCCGCGGCGTTCTCGCCGCCGATCGGGTGAGCCGGCGGCAAGCCGCATCCCGCCTGCGCAGCTCTGGTCCGGGGACCCCGCGATGACGACGACGAAAGTCACTTCCGACGGCGGGCGGTGGGCGCGGCTGGCCGCCGCCACCGCATTCGCCCTCGATCTGCACGCGGCGCAGGAGCGCAAGGGGAGCGGCGTTCCCTATGTCGCGCACCTGATGGGTGTCGGCGCGCTGGTGCTCGAACACGGCGGGGATGAGGAACAGGCGATCGCCGGCCTGCTGCACGACGCCATCGAGGATGTGGGCGTGGAGCAGGAGGCGATCATCCGCGACCGGTTCGGCCCGCGGGTGGCGCGGATCGTGCGGGCCTGCACCGATGCCGACACGACGCCGAAACCGCCCTGGCGCGCGCGCAAGGAAGCCTATCTTGCCCATCTGCGCGACGCCGCCGCCGATGCGCTGCTGGTGAGCGCCTGCGACAAGCTGTACAACGCCCGCGCCATCGTCACCGACCTGCGGACCCACGGCGCCGCGGTGTTCGACCGCTTCGCGGGCGGCCGGGACGGCGTGCTGTGGTATTACGCGGCACTGGCCGATGCTTTCGCCGCGCGCATCCCCGGCCCCCTCGCCGCCGATCTGCGCGCCGCGGTGCAGGACATGCAGCGGCTGGCCGCGCAAGCCTGAGCGATGGGCGGCACCTGCGGCGATGTCTGCACTGCTGGCGCGCCCTGGTGGACTCGAACCACCGACCCACAGCTTAGAAGGCTGTTGCTCTGTCCGGCTGAGCTAAGGGCGCGGCGCCGTCAGTGCGTCCAGTTGCCGACGCGGCCGAAGCGGAAATTGTCGGAGTAGGATTTCGGCACGAAGCGCTGCGGACGCGGCAGTTCCACCTCGTAGGCGACGCCGCGCTGGCGGGCGAAGGCTTCCGCCTCCTCGCGCGTGTCGAAGCGCAGGCGCAACTGGCTGGCCATCATGTCGCTGCCGCTGGTCCAGCCCATCAGCGGGTCGGGACGCTGCGCCGCGTCCGGCTCGAACGCCAGCACCCATTCGTGCGTGCCCGCCCGGCCCGACTGCATGGCCGTCTTCGGCTGCTGGTAGATGCGCGCGTGCCGCGCCATGCCCACTCCTCCTTGCCGATCAGTTGGTCGGGGCGGCCGGACTCGAACCGGCGGCCTCGTGTACCCAAAACACGCGCGCTACCAGGCTGCGCCACGCCCCGCACCGCGGCGGACCCTATGGGCAGGCCCGGCGGCACGCAAGTCTCAGCCGGCGTTGCCGAACTGCTTGGCCAGCACCTTGTCGCCGACCCGGATGTCCAGCCGCTCCGCCGTGCCGGCGGCCAGTTCCAGCGCCGCGCGCGCGACCCCCCCGTCGATCACCGCAAGGCTGTACGGCACGGTCCGCTCGGCGATGTGGCGGATGGTGCCGTGCGGGCCGATGAACAGCATGTCCAGGCTGCTGACGGTGTTCTTCATCCACATCTCCGACCGCCGCTCGGTGCCCCAGTCGAACAGCATCCCGCCATCGGCGGGGATGTGTTCGCGGAACATCAGGCCGGTCATCTGCTGGTCCTGGGTCTCGGCGAGTTCCACGCTGAAGTCATGATGCGTGCCGTCGCGCGTGACGATGGTCAGCTTTTCCTTGGGCAGTTCCGGTTGCGCCTTGGTCGGCTCGGCCTGGGCGCGGCCCGGGCCGGGGGCTGCGAAGGGCGCGGCGGCGAGCAGGGCGAGCAGGTGGCGGCGGGTCATGCGGTCAGCGTCTCCTTCAGCGCCAGGGCGGCAAGGCGTTCGATCTCCGGCCGCAGCGCACCCTCCCGCGGCGCGTCGCGCAGCGTGGTGAACCAGTGCTCCGGCGGGTTGCGCCCGGCGGCGCGGTGATACACCAGCCCGCGCAGCACCGCCTCGGCCGCAGCCGGCAGCCGGTCCGGAATGGGGTGGCCGTTCAGCGTCGCCCAGATGCCGGCCCAGCAGCGCCCGACAGCATAGGGGTTGTAGCCGCCGCCGCCCAGCACCACCAGTCGCGGCGCGAGCGGTCGCACCGCGGCAATCGCCTGCCAGTAGGCGTTGTTGGACAGGGACAGCCGGGCCAGCGGGTCCTCCTCCAGGCTGTCGGCGCCGGCCTGCACCATGATCGCCTCGGGCCGCCGGGCGGCGATCAGCGGCAGCACCGCGTGGTCCATCAGGTGCCGGTGCTCGGTATCGTTCAGCCCGCGCGGCACCGGCAGGTTGCGGGCACTGCCGCCCGCCCGGTCCGCCGCCGTGCCGGTCTGCGGCCAGCGCCCGGCCTCGTGGATGCTGATCGTCAGCACCCGCGCGTCGCCGGCGCAGGCGTCCTGCACGCCGTCCCCGTGATGCGCGTCGAGATCGAGATAGACGAGGCGCGTCAGCCCCGCATCCAGCCAGGCGAGCAGGCCCAGCACCGGGTCGTTCAGGTAGCAGAAGCCGCTGGCGCGGTCGCGCCGGCCGTGATGCGTGCCGCCGCCCGGGCAGTGAACCACGCCGCCCGCCAGCACCATGCGCGCCGCCAGCAGCACCCCGCCGGCGGAGGTGGCGGGCCGGCGGTGGATTTCCGGATAGACCGGGTTGCCGTCGGCGCCGATCCGGAACCGCTCGCGGTCCTCCGCCGTCACCGCCTGCCGCGCCTCGGCCCGCTTCAGCGCGGCGAGGTAGGCGGGGTCGTGGAAGCGGGTGATCTCGGCGTCGCTCGCCATCGGCGCGTCGAGGTACTGTCCGTCCGCCAGCCAGCCGAGCGTGCGGATCAGGTCGGTGCAGGTGGACACGCGCGGGATCGCCAGCGGATGGCCCGGGCCGTAGGTGGAGCGGCGGTAGATCTCGCTGCCGATATAGGCCGGGCGCGTCGCGGGCATGGACCTGCTATGCCAGACCGCAGCAAGGCCGGGGAGGGGCGAGCATGCCGCCTGACGTGAAAGCACTGATCTTCGACGTGTTCGGCACGGTGGTCGATTGGCGCGGCAGCCTGATCGCGGAGCTTGCCGCGTTCGGCACCGCGCGCGGCATCGCCGCCGACTGGCCGGCCCTGGTGGACGCATGGCGGGGCGCCTACGTCCCGTCGATGGACCGGGTGCGCCACGGCGCGCGACCCTGGGTGATCCTGGACACGCTGCACCGCGAGACGCTGGACCGGCTGCTGGACGAATTCGGCATCGCCGGGCTGGACGATGCGACGCGCGCGTCGCTCAACCGCCTGTGGCACCGGCTGCGGCCCTGGCCCGATGCGGTCGCGGGCCTCACGCGGCTCAGGCGCCGCTTCGTGATCGCGCCGCTGTCCAACGGCAACCTCGCGCTGTTGACCAACATGGCGAAGCACGCCGGCCTGCCCTGGGATGCGGTGTTCGGCGCCGACCTGTTCCGCCACTACAAGCCGGACCCGGAAACCTATCTCGGCGCCTGCACTTTGCTCGATCTGCCGCCCGGGCAGGTGATGATGGTCGCGGCGCATAACGGCGACCTCGCCGCGGCGCACGCCCTCGGCCTCGCCACCGGCTTCGTGCCGCGCCCGGCGGAACATGGGCCGGGCCAGACCCGCGATCTTACGCCGGAAGGGAAGTGGGACGTGGTGGCGCCGGACTTCGCGGCGCTCGCCGGCAAGCTCGGCTGTTAGCGGGAGGAGACCAGCACGGCATCGCAGTTGCTGCGGCCGGACAGCAGGCAATCCTCCACCATCGCCTTGGCGTGCAGGGTGCGCACCAGGAACAGGCCGACCACGACAAGCAGCAGTGCCACTGCCAATCCGGCGAGGCTCGCCGTCTGGCGATCTGCCCCTTCCTGGTCGTCGTCCGCGAACAGCAGCCGTGCGATCCGAGGCATTCCTGTCACCCCGCGTAAGACACTCTACCCCCGATCGCGGGGGAGGATGCAAGCGGGGCGTTCACGTCTGCTCTGCCGCCAGCGCCCGGCTCGTCTCGCCGCCCTGTCCCGCCGGGTCGGGCGCGGCCAGGAAGGCCGCCGCGACGGAGATGAACCCCTCCGGATCGTCGGCGTGCAGCCAGTGGCCGGCGGCCTTCAGCGTGGCGAAGCGGGCGCGCGGGAACAGGGCGCGGATCGCCGGCCGGTACTCCGGCCGCACGTAGTCGGACCGGCCGCCCGCCAGGAACAGGGCGGGGCCGGGATAGGGTCCGTCCTCCGCCGCCGGCCAGCCGGTCAGCTCGGGCAGCGCCGCCGCGATCGCCGGCAGGTCCAGCCGCCAGTGCGGCGCCGCGCCAATGACCAGATTGTAGAGCAGGAAGCCGCGCACCCGCGGGTCCGGCACCGCGGCGGCCAGGGCGGCATCGGCCGCTGCGCGGGTCAGGCCCGGGTGCAGCCTTACCGCCTGCATGGCGGCAAGGTAGCCGCCATGCTCCGCGGCATGGTGATAGGCGACCGGCGCGATGTCGGCGACCAGCAGGCGGGCGATTGCCGCGGGGGCGGCGAGGGCGGCGCACATCGCGACCTTGCCGCCCATCGAATGGCCGATCAGCGCGCAGGGCAGCGCGCCGGCGTCGCGCAGCGTCTCCAGCACGTCCTCCGCCATGTCGGGATAGGTCATCGCGGCGGCGTGCGGGCTGGCGCCGTGGTTGCGCAGGTCGAGCGCCAGCACGCGATGCCCGCCTTCCGCCAGCCGCCGCTGGATGGTGGCGAAATTGCCGGCATGGCCGTACAGGCCATGCAGCAGCGCGACCGGCGGCCCGGCGCCCCGCGACGCCGCGTGCAGCAGCATCAATCGGCCACCCGCAGCATGATCTTGCCGATATGCGCGCTGCTTTCCATCAGCGCATGCGCCGCCGCCGCCTCGGCCAGCGGGAAAGTGGTGTGGATCACCGGGCCGGCCTGCCCCCGGTCCAGCCGCGGCCAGACCCGTTCGCGCAGGGCGGCGGCGATCGCGCCCTTCTGCGCCGTTGTGCGGGGCCGCATGGTCGATCCGGTGATGGTCAGCCGCCGCGCCATCACCGGCGTCAGGTCGAACCCCTCCACCTTCGCGCCTTGCAGGAAGGCGATCTGCACCAGCCGGCCATCGAGCGCGAGCGCGCGCAGGTTGCGGGCGAAATACGGCGCGCCGACCATGTCCAGCACCACATCGACGCCGCGCCGGTCGGTCAGCCGCATCACTTCGTCCAGGAAGTCGGCCTCGCGGTAGTTGATCGCCGCGGCGGCGCCGTAGCGGCGACACGCCTCCGCCTTGGCGGCGCTGCCGACGGTCGCATAGGCGGTGGCGCCGAAGGCGACGGCGAGCTGGATGGCGGTCAGGCCGATGCCGGAACTGCCGCCATGCACCAGCAGCGTCTCCCCGGCGGCCAGCCTTCCGTGGATGAACACATTGGCCCAGACGGTGAAATAGTTCTCCGGCAGCGCGGCGGCGCGGATGGCGTCATAGCCGGCGGGCCACGGCAGGCACTGTGCCTCCGGCGCCACGCAGTATTCGGCATAGCCGCCGCCATTGGTCAGCGCGCAGACCCGCTCCCCCAGCCGCAGGCCGCGCACCTCGGCCCCCGCCGCCGCCACCTCCCCGGCGACCTCCAGGCCCAGCAGCTTGCTGGCGTTGGCGGGCGGCGGGTAGTGGCCCTGGCGCTGCGACACGTCGGGGCGGTTCACCCCGGCGGCCTGCACGCGGATCAGCACCTCGTCCGGCTTCGGCACCGGCACCGGCCCTTCGGCGAGGTGCAGCACCTCCGGCCCGCCGGGCTGGGCAACGGCGATGTGTCGCATGGTTTCGGGCAGGGTGGTCATGGCGTCGCTCCGCTCACTCGTGCGGCAGGCTTTCCCCGCGCCGGTGCGGCGTCAAGCCACCCTGGCCGGCGCCGGCGGCTCATTACAATTGCATGCCTGACGGGCCGGCCTTAACGAGGGCGCGAGCGACCGCACAGCACGAGGCAACCGGCGTGGCCGAGCAGCAGGATGATATCGCAACCGACGAACTGCTCGCCCGGGGGATGCAGGCCTTGCAGGACGGCGACGCCGCCGCCGCCCATGCCGCGCTGGCCGAGGCGGTGGCGCGCCGGCCCGACGCGGCGGAGGCGCAGTGCCGCTTCGCCATCGCCTGCCAGGCGACCGGCCGGCACGCGGATGCTGCCGCTGCCTTCGCCGCGGCACTGGCGCAATCCCCGGACATGGTGGAGGCGCAGTACGGCCTGGCCGCCACGCTCGCCGCGCTCGGCCGGGCGGAGGAGTCGCTCGCCCGCTACGACGCGCTGATCGCCGCCGCGCCAGGACTGCCGGAGGCGCAGTACGGCCGCGCGGCGCTGCTGCAATCGCTCGGCCGGGCCGAGGACGCCGAGCAGGGCTTCGCCGCCGCCCTCGCGCTCGATCCGGACTTCGCCGAGGCGGCGGCGGGACGGGCCGGCGCGCTCCTGGCGCTCGGCCGGCCGGAGGCGGCGGTCGCCTGCTGCGAGACCGCGCTGGGCATCGACCCGGATTTCATCGAGCCGCGCCGCGTGCTGGCGACCGCCCTCGCGGCGATGCGGCGCTATGCGGAGGCGATCATCCAGTGGCGCGAAATGCTGGTGCTGGCGCCGCAGCGGCTGGACGCCCATCGCGGCCTCGCCGGCCTGCTGCTGTTCGTCGGCCGGCCGGACGAGGCGGCGGCGGCCTTCACCGCGGCGCTGCCGCTGGCCGCCGGCGATCCCGAGGCGCTGGCCGATATCGAGGCGGGACGCGCCGCAGCCCTGGTCGAACTCGGCCAGATCGCCGAGGGGGAGCAAGGCTTCGAGCGGGCGATCGCCCTGCATCCCGGGCGGATCGGTCCGTACCAGGGCCTGGTCAACGCCCGCCGCATCCGCCCCGACGATGCGATCGTCGCCCAACTGGAGGCGATCGCGGCGCGGCGCCACACGGTCGGCGTGGACCAGCAGATCGCCATCTGCTTCGTGATGAACAAGCTCTGCGCCGATATCGGGCAGGAGGCGCGCGGGTTCGACTTCCTGATGGAAGGGGCGGCGCTGCGGCGCGGCCAGTTGCCCTATGACGAGGCGGCGGCGCTGGCCGCGATGGACCGGCCGCGCCGCGTCTTCTCGCCGGCGCTGCTGACGCGCCATGCCGGGCAGGGGCATCCGTCCGACGTGCCGATCTTCATCGTCGGCATGCCGCGGTCCGGCTCGACGCTGATCGAACAGGTGCTGGCGAGCCACCCGCGCGTGATCGGCGGCGGGGAGCGGCCGGATTTCCGCTCGGCGCTGCGCAGCGTGCTGCGGCGCGAAGGCGCCGACGACCAGGAGCAGTTCATCGAGGGACTGTCCGCCGAGACGTTGCAGCGGCTGGGCGCGGACTATCTCGACCGGCTGGTGTCCGCGGCGGCCGGCACCAAGACCGACCCGCTGCGCATCACCGACAAGCTGCTCGACAATTTCCGCTATCTCGGCGTCATTCACATGGCGCTGCCGCACGCGCGCATCATCCACACGCGGCGCGACCCGGTGGACACGTGCCTGTCCTGCTATTCCAAGCTGTTCCAGGCGCCGCATCCGTATTCCTACGATCTCGGCCGGCTGGGCCGGTACTGGCGGGCCTATGACACGCTGATGGCGCACTGGCGCAGCGTGCTGCCGGCGGGGGCGATGCTGGAAGTGCAGTACGAGACCGTGGTGGCGGATTTCGAGGCGCAGGCGCGCCGCGTGGTCGCGCATTGCGGGCTGGAATGGGACGATGCCTGCCTCGCCTTCCATCAGACGCAACGGGCGGTGCGGACCGCCAGTGTCGTGCAGGTGCGCCAGCCGATCTACCACAGTTCGGTCGGCCGCTGGCGTCCCGCGCCGGAGGTGCTGCGGCCGCTGCTGGAAGGGCTGGGACGGGAGGACGCGGCGTGAGCGGGCGGGCGGCGGGGCGCTCGATC
>JAKAZX010000410.1 GCA_021826485.1 Pseudomonadota bacterium
CTCCATCGTGCAGTCATAGGGGTCGAACCGCTCGGGCACGATGGCGCGGCGTTGCGGGTTGAGGAACAGGTGAAAGCCCGAGGACGTGCCGTAGGCCGCCCAGATCATGCCCTCCGCGGCCAGCACCGCGTTCAGGGCGGCGCGCAGTTCCGCCGCCATCGCATCGGCATGGGCGGTCGCCTCGCCGCGCTCGACGATGCGCAGGCAGGCGATGCCGGCGGCCGCGGCGGCGGGGTTGGCGTTGTAGGTGCCCTGGTGGCCGATCTTCTCCCGCCCGGCGGCCGGGGCGGCGGCGAAGTCCAGCAGGTCGAGGATGTCCTTGCGCCCGCCCACCGCCGCGCCGGGCATCCCGCCGGCGATGATCTTGGCGAAGGTGGTCAGGTCCGGCCGCACGCCGAACGCGCCCTGGGCGCCGCCGGGGGAGATGCGGAAGCCCGTCACCACCTCGTCCATGATCAGCAGGGTGCCGTGGCGGGCGGTCGCCTCGCGCAGCGCGTGCAGGAACTCGGGGCGCAGCGGCACCTGGCCGAAGCTGGCGCCGGTGGGTTCCAGGATCACCCCGGCGATGTCACCGCCGGCCAGCAGGCGCTCGACCGCGGCGAGGTCGCCGGGCGGGGCGAGGGCGACGCCGGCCGCGACCCCGGGCAGCACGCCGTTCGGCGCCGAGCCGTCGAAATGGTTCGCGTAGCCGGGCGTCATGTGGTCGTGCCAGCCGTGGAACTGGCCGATGAAGCGCAGCAGTTTCGGCCGCCCGGTGAAGGCGCGGGCCAGCCGCACCGCCATCAGCGTCGCCTCCGTCCCGGAGGAGGTGAAGCGCACGCGCTCACAGGATGGCACCATCCGCCTGACCTGCGCCGCCCACTGCACCTCGCGCGGGTGGCTGGCGCCGAACTGGGTGCCGTCCGCCGCCGCCTCGGCGATCGCGCTTGTCACCTCGGGATGCGCGTGGCCGAGGATCAGCGCGCCGTGGCCGCCGAAGAAATCGACGTAGCGGTTGCCGTCCACGTCCCATTTGTGCGCGCCCTGGGCACGCGCGATGTAGGGGCCGTACGGGTCCTGCAACCGGGCGTCATGGGTGATGCCGCTCGGGAACAGGTCCGCGGCCTCGCGCGCCAGGGCGGCCGAGCCGGGCGTGCGGTCACGCCAGGCGGCGACGATGCGGGAATTGCTGGCGGCGAGGTGGTTCACGGGCAGGCTCCCTGCGTGGCTAGACGGTCTTGTGGGTGCCGTCGCACATCGGCTTGTGGGCACTGTGCTTGCAGCCGCAGAACCAGGCGTCGCCGTCGGCGGTCGCCTTGTATTCCATCGGCGTGAACCCGCTGCCCTTGTGCGACCCGTCGCAGAACGGCTGCGACTTGCTGCGCCCGCAGGCGCACCACCAGTAGGATTTTCCGGCTTCCAGCTTCACTTGGTAGGGCGCGCGCTGGGCGATGACGGGGGAAGTGGCCGACATGCGAACCTCAAGGACGTTGTTAACGGCCCTGTTTACGCCGCGGCGAACCGGGCCGCCAGCGCCGGATCGACGCCGCTCAGCTCGCGCGCCGGCAGGGCGGCGAAACTGCCCTGGGTCGGCTTCGGCAGACCGAGCCGCACCAGCGATTCGGCGAGCAGGACGGCAGTGCGCACCCCCTCCACCACCGGCACCGGCAGATGCGGCTGCACCCGCGCCGGCATGCCGGCCATCACCGCGCCGATCAGCGCGATCGAATCCACCATGTCCCGCTCGACCAGCCGGGCGGCGGCGGCGGCGATCTGCTCGCCCACCCGGTCGGGTGCCCCCAGCAGATCGAGCGGCGTCGCCTCCACCACCGCGATGCCGCCGCAGCGCGCGGCGAAGCCGTAGCCGTCGATCAGTTCGCGCAGCGTGTAGCCGGCGCGGCGGGACAGCGTGACGGCGCCGAACCGCGCGCCGGTCAGGCAGGCGGCATGCAGCGCCGCTTCGGTCAGCGCCAGCACCGGCACCGCCAGCATCTCGCGCGCCGCCCGCAGCGCGCTGTCCACCGAGGCGCCGATGATGACCGCGTCGCAGCCTGGCGCCTCGCGCGCCAGCAGGTCGAGGGCGGCATGCTCGGCGATCGCCATTTCCGTGCGCGTGCCGATCACGCGGGCGCCGAAGCGGGCGGTGGCGGGCACGATCTCGGTGCCCGGGGCGGCAACCGCGCGGGCGGCGGCGGCGATGGTGTCGGTGACGGCCGCCGTGGTGTTGGGGTTGGCCAGCAGGATGCGCATGATGCCGCCTGGGTATCGCAGCCATGCCGGGGGCGCCAGGGGCGGGGTTTGACGGCGGTAGCTATTGCGAGTAATTCGCATCTGCAAGTCCGGAGGAGAGTCGCGTGACCGTTCGCCTGCTGCCTGCCGTCGCCGCGCTGATGCTGCCGCTCGCCGCCGCTCAGGCCGCCGAGCCGCCGCAGGAGCTGACGATCAGCAACCACGTGTTCACGCCGGCGGAACTCCACCTCAAGGCCGGCCAGCCGGCGGTGCTGCACATCCGCAACCAGGATGCGACCGCCGAGGAATTCGAGTCCGGGGCGCTGAAGATCGAGAAAGTGATCGGCGGCCACGGGGAGGGGATCGTGCGGCTGCGTCCCCTGAAGCCCGGCCGCTACAACTTCGTCGGCGAGTATCATGAGGATACCGCGCATGGTACGCTGATCGTCGAATAGGGGCAGGGAAAGTGCTCGCAGCCCTCGTCATCGTCTTCCGTGAAGTCATCGAGGCCGGGCTGATCGCCGGCATCGTGCTGGCGGCGACCCGCGGGGTGGCCGGGCGCGGGCGGATGGTCGCGGCCGGCATCGCCGGTGGCGTGCTGGGGGCTTGCGTGCTTGCGGCGTTCGCCGGCCGGCTCGGCGCGCTGTTCGCCGGCGCCGGGCAGGAATTGTTCAACGCCGCCGTGCTGCTCGCCGCCGTGGTCATGCTGGCATGGCACAATGTCTGGATGGCGAGCCACGGGCGGGAGATGGCGCGCAACCTGCGCGCCGTCGGCGCCCGCGTGGTCTCCGGGGAGCGTCCGCCGGCGGCGCTGGCGGTGGTGGTCGGCATCGCCGTGCTGCGCGAAGGGGCGGAGGTGGTGCTGTTCCTGTACGGCGTGATCTCCAGCGGCGGCGTCACCGGCGCCAGCGTGGCGGTGGGCGGCGCGCTCGGCATGCTCGCGGGCGTCGCCGTGGCGGCGCTGATGTACGCTGGGCTGCTGGCGATCCCGGCGGCGCGGCTGTTCCAGGCGACCGGCTGGCTGATCACCCTGCTGGCCGCCGGCATGGCGGCGCAGGCCATCGCCTTCCTCCAGCAGGGCGGCTTCGCGCAACTGTGGCAGACGCCGCTGTGGGACACCTCCGGCGTGCTGGCCGAAGGGTCGATCCCGGGCCGGCTCGCCCATACGCTGGTCGGCTACACCGACCAGCCGGACGGGCTGCAACTGGTGGCGTGGCTGCTGACCGCGGCGACCATCTGGTGGCTCGCGCGCGTCATGCGCGGGCGCGCTCGGCCCGGCGGTCCTGCCAATCGCCGAGCGGAAGCAGCGCCTGGGGCAGAAGGCGGGCGAGGGCGGGGAGCGGGATCGGGCGCGGCGGCGTGAGCGGCAGCGGCAGCCCCGCCGCATCCCCACTCGCCAGA
>JAKAZX010000411.1 GCA_021826485.1 Pseudomonadota bacterium
CCGGCCTGGATCGCGACGTTTTCCGCCACCGTCATGCCGTCCACCAGCCCGAGGTCCTGGTGGATGAAGGCGATCGGCGGCGGCGGCGCATGGGGCGTCAGTTCCGACCCGCGCCAGAAGATGCGGCCGGCGCTGGGCGGATAGACCCCCGCCAGAATCTTGATCAGCGTCGATTTGCCCGCGCCGTTCTGGCCGAGCAGGGCATGGATTTCCCCGGGGCGCACGTCGAAATCCAGCCGGTCCAGCGCCAGCGTCGCGGTGAACCGCTTGCTGACGCCCTGGACCCGCAGCAGCGGCTCTGCCGCCACGTCGGCCGCGCGGCTACTTCACGCCCCAGATGGCCAGGTAATGCGCCTGGTAATCGTTCTCCGGCACGAAGATGTCCTTCTTGCCGCCCATCGTATCGACATTGGCCGGCGTCACCAGATAGGGCGGCTGCACGAAGCCGCTCGGCGGCGCCTTGTTGAAGGCGCGGTTGAACTCGTCGATCGCCTGATAGGCCTGCAATTCGATCGGCTCGGAGACGGTAACGACTTGATACTGGTTGCCCTTGCGGATGCGCTCGTAGGCCGAGCGGTTGCCGTCGGCCCCGATCAGCTTTGCCTGGTCCGGCTTGACGCCGGAGGCGCGCAGCGACGGCACGGCGAAGTCGAGGTCGTTGTCGCCGACCGAGGTGATGTAGATCGGCAGGCCGAACCGCTGCACCCAGCTCGTCGTCAACTGCGGCATCCGCTGCGCCGCCTCGGAGGCGGGGAAGTTGGCGTAGTCGAGCACCTTGCAGCCGGAACAGGCAGCGACCGCATCGCGCGTGGCGCCGGATTTGGTCTCGGCGATCTGGTATTCGTTGTGGGTGATGACGATGACGCGCGCCGTGCCCTTGCTGTCGGCGATCGCCCAGTCGGCCTCCGCCTTGCCGATCTCCCGCGGGTCTTCCTGGATGTTGACGAACAGGTGCAGGTCGGGCTGCGGGCCGGGCAGGGAGGCCGCGTGCAGCCCGATCACGGTGATGCCGTGCTCCCCGGCGGTACGGATCGGGCCTTGCAGGCTTTTCGCGTCGGCGAAGATGGCGATGCCGTCCGGCTTCAGCGCGATCGCCTGGTTGAAGCCGGAGACCCAGTTGGCCGGGCTGCCCTTGCCGTCGATCACGGTCAGCTTCCAGCCGAGATGCCCGGCCGCCTGCTTCATGTAGAGGCCGTATTCGCGGGAGATGTCGTTCTGCTCGTCGCCGGACAGGTAGACGACGAACTTGCCGGCCGCCGGCTTCGGTGCGCTGGTCGGGCCTTCCCATTTGGTCTGCGGGCCGGCGTAGCGGGCCACCGCCGCTTCGGCGGCGGCGGCGGCGGGGTCGGCGGCATGTGCCCCCACCGGCAGGGCCGCGACGCCCAGGATCAAGGCAGCGGCAAGAGTTGGCTTCATGGATCGTTCCCCCCGTGCGGCGGCGTCATGGCGCCCCGCCATTCGGCCCCAACGATCCACCGCGGCGCCAGCGGCCGCAAGGGCAAACCGCGCAGGGCCGCCGCGCCTACCACCAGCGCAGCCGCGCCATCGCGGCACTTCGCCAGTCGAAATGCGGCAATCCGGTGCGTTCGGTGGCGCTGAGCGGGCCATAATCGGTATAGCCGCCTGCGTCGCCGCCGTAATAGATCGCCGGATCGGCCGACCGCAGCGGGGCGCCGAGCCGCAGGCGCTGCACCAGATCGGGATTGGCGATGAAGGCGCGCCCGAACGAGATCAGATCGGCCCGCCCGCGCGACAGCGCCACCTGGGCGCGGTAGCGGTCGAAGCCGCCATTGGCGATGTAGGTGCCGCGAAAGCGCCGCCGCAGCCGCGCCCAGTTGAACATGGGCCGGCGGGTCCGCGTCTCCGCAACATGCAGATAGGCGATGTCGCGGGCGGACAGCGCCTCCGCCACCTGCCCGAACAGGCCGGCGGGGTCGCTGTCGTGCATGCCGCCCCAGGGATTGATCGGGGAAATCCGCACGCCCACCCGTTCCGGCCCCCAGACCGCGGCCACCGCATCGGTGAGTTCCAGCAGGAAGCGGATGCGGTTGGCCGGCGTGCCGCCATAGCGGTCGTTGCGGCGGTTGCTGCTTTCGCGCAGGAACTGGTCGATCAGGAAGCCGTTGCCGCCGTGCAGCTCCACCCCGTCGAACCCGGCGGCTTTCGCGCATTCGGCGGCATGCACGAACTGTCCGATCACCTCGCGGATGTCGGCGATGCCTAGTTCCCGCGGTACCGGGAACGGCCGTTCACCTTGTGGCGTCTCCGCAAGTCCGGGGGCGGCGAGCGGGGAGGGAGCGACCGGCAGCGCGCCGTCTGGCTGCAGCAGCGGGTGGGAGCCGCGCCCGACATGCCAGAGCTGGAGGAAGATGCGCGCGCCGCGCAGATGCACGGCCTCCGTCGTCAGGCGCCAGCCCTCCACCTGGGCGGCGGTGTGGATGCCCGGCGTGCCCGGATAGCCCTTGCCCTGCGGGGAGACCTGCGCACCTTCAGTCACCAGCAGGCCGGCGGCGGCGCGCTGGCTGTAATACTCGGCGTGCAGCGCGTGCGGCACGCCATCGGGCCCGGCGCGGCGGCGGGTCATCGGTCCCATCACGACGCGGTTGGTCAGCAGATAGGGGCCGAGCCGCACGGGGGAGAACAATCCGCTCGCCGGCGCCAGGGGCAGAAGCTGGTTCATACGCAGACCCGGAACAGTGCGCCGGCAGTGTGGCGCGCGTCGATCGTGCTGCCTGTTCACGTCTGCGCAAGTCGCAAGGTTCCAGACGCGGTTTTTCTTGAGGCTGGGGCGCCATGCTCTAGCTTCCCAGCCGCCAGGGGAACACGGAGGCACGCATGGCGCTGGGCTACGAGCGCGCCTATTTCATCGCCCGACAGCAGGGCTGGACCACCTCGGCGGAGGCGGTGGCCGACGTGGTGCTGGGCCTGTTCCCCGTGCGCTCGGTGGTCGAGGTCGGCAGCGGCACCGGCAATCTGCTGTCGGCGTTCCAGCGCCGCGGGGTCGCCGATGTGCTGGGGCTGGACGGCCCGAACGTCCCGCGCGATCTGCTGTGCATCCCGCCCGCCCAGGTCCGGCGCTGGGATCTTCACGATCTGGCGCCCCTGCCGCGGCGGTTCGATCTCGCCGCGTCGCTGGAAGTGGCCGAGCATCTGCCGCTGGCGGCGGCCGAGGATTTCGTGCGGCTGCTGGTGGCGGCGGCGCCGGTGGTGCTGTTCGGCGCCGCCATCCCAGGCCAGGGGGGCCCGGGCCATGTCAACGAGCAGCGGCAGTCCTGGTGGGCCGAACGATTCGCCCGCCACGGCTATGTCGCGATCGACTGCATCCGCCCGGCGGTGTGGAACGTGCCGGGCATGGAGTGGTACTACGCGCAGAACATTCTCGTTTACTGCGTGCCGGAACTGATCCCCCCGGGCTACGCGCCGGTCAGTTCGCCGCTCTATCTCGATCTGGTGGACGAGCGCGTCGCCGCGCCGCTGCGGCGCGGGCCGGACAGCATCAAGGGCGCGGTGCGCGCGATGGTCCGCGATGCGCGGGCGCTGCTGCGGGCGCTGCTGCGCCGCATCCGCATCAATTTCGCTTCATCCCGTCCGGCGCGCGCGA
>JAKAZX010000412.1 GCA_021826485.1 Pseudomonadota bacterium
CGCGCGTGCTCGCGCTGCCGGGTTCCGTCTGATCAGCACAGGGAATTCCGATGCAATTATCGCTGCAGAGCTTCACCGCCATGGTGGAGCAGATGGCTGCTGCCTTGCAGGGGGCGGCGAGCCAGGCGCTGGACCTGACCGTGGGGTCGGTCCTGCGGGCACTGCTCGAGGCGAATGCCTCGCTCGGCCTCTGGCTGCAATGGATGATCGTGCAGGTGCTGCTGACCACGCGGCTTTCCACCAGCACCGGGGCCGACTGCGACAGTTTCGGCGCGGATTTCGGCTTTGCCCGGCTGCCCGCAGTGGCGGCCGCCGGCACCGTGACCTTCGCGCGGTTCGCACCCGTGCTGTCGGCCTTCGTGCCGGTCGGCGCGACGGTGATGACGGCCGATGGCAGCCAGAGTTTCGCGGTAACGGCGGATCCGGCGAACCCGGACTTTTTCGCGGCGCAAGGCGGCTACACCCTGGCGGCGGGTGTCGCCTTGCTCGACCTGCCGGTGAGCGCGGTGGTGCCGGGGGCTGCCGGCAACGTGATGGCGGGGGCCATCTCGCTGCTGACCACGGCGATCGCCGGGATCGACACGGTGAACAACGCGGCGCCGATGGGCGGCGGTGTGGACGCGGAGAGCGACGCCGCGTTCAAGGCGCGGTTCGGTAATTATCTCGTCAGCCTGTCGCGCGCGACGACCGGCGCCATCGAGGAGGCTGTGGCCGGTGTGCAGCAGGGGCTTTCGGTGACGATCAGCGAGAATGTCGATCAGACCGGGGCGGTCAGCATGGGTAATTTCATCGTCACGGTCGATGACGGAACCGGCCATCCGCCGGCCTCGCTGCTGGCGACGCTGGGCCGGGCGGTGGACGCGGTGCGGCCGGTGGGCACGCGGTTCGCGGTACAGGGACCGAGGGTGGTGGCGGCGAACGTGTCGATGACGCTGGTGCTTGCGCCCGGCACGGTGCCGCAGACCGCCACTTCGGCGGTGACGGACGCGATCGCGGCCTATATCGGCGGGCTGTCGGTGGGCGCAACGCTGCCTTATTCGAAACTGCTGCAGATTGCCTATGACGCGTCCGATGCGGTGGTGAACGTGACCGACGCCCTGCTGAACGGCGGCACGGCCGATCTGGTGCCGCCCGCCTTCGGGGTGGTGCGGGCCGGCACGATCGGCGTGAGCTGAGCCATGAGCGGTGCGACCAATCTCACCGGCGGCGCGGCCGACATGGCGGCGCGGCTGAAAATGGTGCTGCCGGCCGGCTGGTTCGCCGATGCGACGCCGGTGCTCGACCAGGTTCTCGGCGGACTCGGCACGCTCTGGGCCTGGCTTTACGCGCTCATCGGGACCGTACGGCGGCAGACGCGGATCGCGACCGCGACGGGGCCGATGCTGGACATCGCCGCGCGGGACTATCTGGGCGGGCGCCTCACGCGGCGGGCGGGCGAGAGGGATGCCGCGTTCAGCGCGCGGATCCGCGCCAATCTGCTGACGCCGAAGGCAACGCGGGCGGCGCTGGTGGCGGCCATTACCGCCGAGACCGGGCGGACACCGGCGATCTTCGAGCCCGCCAATACCGGCGATACCGGCGGCTATGACACCAACACGCTCGGGTATGGCGTGCGTGGCGGCTACGGCAGTCTCGCTTTGCCCTATCAGTGCTTCGTGACGGCCTATCGTCCGCGCGTGGCCGGTAGCGGCGCCTCCGGCGGGTTCGGCTATGGGCCGGGCGGGTATTCGACCGCGCCGCTGGCCTGGAGCGATCTGGCGCAGGATGTGGGGCTGGCCACCGATGCCGACATCTACGCCACGATCGCCGACGTGTTGCCGGTCAATGCCGTCGCCTGGACGCGGTTGCTGAACTGACGCTCGCCTTTCCGCGACCTTTTTCTCCCTGCCGGCCGGACGCCGCCCTGATGCGGCGGGCGCGGTCGCGCGGCCTCATGACAAGGACATCTTCATGGACAGGACCATCGTCTATCCGGGGGCGATCCCGCTGGATACCGACATTCTGAATCTCAACCGCAACGTGATGGTCGCGATCGGCGCGCTCAATGCTGCGGTGCTCGGCGGCGGCATGGTGGCGGACGGGCTGGCCTGCACGCCGTCTGTGCCGGCCTCGCTGACGGTGACGGTGGCGCCGGGATCGATCACCCAGCTCGGGCCGGTCGATGCCAACAGCTATGGCAGCCTGCCGCAGGATACCGCTCAGCAGACCGTGAGGATGGGCATCAATCTCGATCCGGTCACGTTTACCCTGGCCGCGCCGGCCAGTTCCGGTCAGTCGGTGAATTACCTGATCGAGGCCACGTTTTCGGAGGCCGACGCCGATCCGGTGGTGCTGCCCTATGTGAACGCCGCCGATCCCTCGGTGCCGTATTCGGGGCCGGGCAATTCAGGCGGGGCACAGAACACCCAGCGGCTGCAGCGGGTTCAGCTGCAGGTCAAGCCGGGTGCCGCGGCGGCGGCGGGAACCCAGGTGACGCCGCCGGTGGATGCGGGATGGGTGGGGCTTTACGTCGTTACCGTCAATTACGGGCAGACCGCGATTACCGCGGCCGATATCGTCACCCAGCCTCAGGCGCCGTTCCTGCCGTTCAAGCTGCCGCAGCTGCGGCCGGGCTTCTCGCAGATGCAGGTGTTCGAGAGCTCGGGCAATTTCGTCGTGCCGCCGGGGGTGACGCAGGCGAAGGTCACGGTGGTCGGCGGCGGCGGCGCGGCGGGATACCATGTTTCGATGCCCGGTGCCGGAGGCGGCGGCGGGGGGACGGCGATCGACACCGTCACCGGCCTCGTGCCGGGGCAGGTGATTCCGGTGACGGTGGGCGCGGGCGGCATGGCGCCGACCTCGCCTGCCAATGGGGCCAATGGCGGAATGTCGAGCTTCGGCAGCTACATGTCGGCGACCGGTGGCGCCGGCGGCGAAGGTGGCTCCGGCTCGCTGTTCGCGACGGCGGGCGGCGTCGGCGGCATCGGTTCCGGGGCGCGGATCATCCAGGGCGGGGCGATGGGCGGTGACGGCATCGTCGTCGCCTCGCGCGGCGGGGATGGCGGCGGGCCTGGTCATGGGCGCGGGGCGAGCGGGCCGCTGGCCGGCCTGTCGGCCACCGGCTTCGGCGGCGGTGGCGGGGGCGGCGGCGCCACGACCGGCGCATCGCCCGTTGGTAGCCCCGGCGGCGCGGGCGCGCCCGGCATCGTCATCGTCGAATACTGAGCGGAGCCAACCAGATGAGCGCAACCACGACACCGGCCAGCCGGATCTGGCAGGCCGCCTCGGCACGGCTGATCGAGATCGAGGGGTTCATTCCCACCCCGCGCGGGATCGCACTGCTGCCGCCGCGGCCACTGGCCTGGCCGGAAAAGGACCCCGGCGACACGCTCGACTACACCTTCGACGTGGCACCTGCCCTCGCGGGCAGTCCGGGCGATGCGATCGCCACGGTTTCAGCGACGGTGAGCCCGGACAATCCCGGCGATGTCACCATCGCCTCGACGGCGATCGACGGCACCCGCGCCGTGCTGTGGCTCGCCGGCGGGCAGCCGGGCACGACCTATACGGTCACGGTTTCCATCACCACGCTGGCCGGACGGAATCTCGCGCGG
>JAKAZX010000413.1 GCA_021826485.1 Pseudomonadota bacterium
CGAGGCCGCCGCCGGTGATGCCGAGCGCGGCGAGCAGGACGCCGCGGCGCGAGACATTGACGGGCACGCCGGTCGGCAGGTCCTGGCGCGTGAGGAAGCTGCGGGACAGCTCGTTCATACCGGCGCCTCCTTGCGGCCTGCGAGGTCGTTCACCGCCGCCTTGATCGCGTTGTAGGTGCCGCAGCGGCAGAGATTGACCATCGCCGCGGCGATGTCCTGCTCGGTCGGCTGCGGGGTGTGCTTCAGCAGTGCGGTCGCGGCCATCACCTGGCCCGACTGGCAGTAGCCGCATTGCGGCACCTGATGGGCGACCCAGGCGCTGACCACGCGCTTCCCCACCTCGTCGGCTTCGATGGCCTCGATGGTCATGACGTTCCGGCCGGCGACGCTCTCCACCGGCGTGACACAGGAGCGGGCGATCTCCCCATCGATCAGCACCGAGCAGGCGCCACATTGCGCAAGCCCGCAGCCGTATTTCGTCCCGGTCATGCCGAGCTCGTCGCGCAGCACCCACAGCAGCGGGGTATCGGGCTCCGAAGCGACCTCCACGGTCCTGCCGTTGATCTGGAGCTTCATGGCTGTCTTGCTCGCCTCCTGCGTGCAGGCGACCGGCGGGCGCACCGTCACCTGGCCCCCGACTATATCAGCCCGCCGCCGGCGACCGAGAATAGCGGCAGCGCGCAAGCGCTTATGAGCGGAATTCCACAATGCTGCGGGATGCGGCCGGTCCCGGCCCGCGCCGGCCGGACGCTCACGGCTTCGTCAGGCGGCATACCGGGGCAGCCCGGCGGCTTGCGTGACGCTCCGTCGCTCAGCGCGCGAAGTGGCAGCGCACCTGCCGTTCCGCGTCCAGCGGGCGCAGCGCCGGTGCCCGCCGCCCGCACTCCGGCTGCTCCTCCGGGCAGCGGCCGCAAAAGCGGCAGCGATCGAGGGGGGCGCCGATCGGGCTCTGCGGATCGCCGTCGAGCCGCGTCCGCGCCTGCTCCCGCGGCGTCAGCGACGGGATCGCCGATAGCAGCGCGCGTGCGTAGGGATGCGCCGGGGCGGCATAGACCGCGGCGGCCGGCCCGCTCTCCACCACCTGGCCGAGATACATCACCACGATCCGGTCGCACAGCAGCCGCACCACGTTGAGATCGTGGCTGACGAACAGCAGCGCGATGCCGCGCTCCCGCCGCAGCCGGTCGAGCAGTTGCAGCACTGTCGCCTGCACCGACACGTCGAGCGCCGAGGTCGGCTCGTCCAGGACCAGCAGTTGCGGCCCCACCGCGATGGCGCGGGCGATGCCGACCCGCGCCTTCTGGCCGCCCGAAAGCTGGTGCGGGAAACGGTCGATCAGCTCCGGCGGCAGGTTCACCGCGGCCGCCGCCGCCGCGACCCGCGCGCGCAGCGCCGCCCGGCCCTCCCGCGGCAGCAGCCGGCGGATCGGATCGGCGATCAGCTCGAACACCGGAAAGCGTGGGTTCAGGCTCTCCGTCGGGTCCTGGAACACCATCTGAATCTGCCGCCGCGCCGCCGAGCGGGCGAAGGCGGAGGCCGAGAGCGTGCTGATCTCCGTCCCGTTCAGCCGCAGGGTGCCTGCGGTCGGATCGAGCAGCCGACAGACCAGCCGCGCCAGGGTCGATTTTCCGCAGCCGGATTCGCCCACCAGCCCCACCGCCTCGCCCGGCACGATGGTCAGATCGACGCCATCGACGGCGCGCAACTGCTGGCGGGGGGCGAACGGCCCCGGCCGGCGGAGCGGGTAGTATTTGGTCAGCCCGCGCGCTTCCAGCAGGGCGGTCACAGCGGGTTCCTGCAGGCGACGGTGTGGCCCGGCGCCACCGCCTGCGGCACGAGCCGCCCCGCATCGCAGGCGGGCCGGCGGCGATCGCAGCGCTCGGCGAAGCGGCAGGGCGGCAGGTCCCGCCGCCGCAGGTCGGGCAGCGCGCCCTCGATCGCCTGCAACTCGCCGATGCTGGCGACCTGCGCCGGCACCGACCGCAGCAGCCGCGCCGTGTAGGGGTGCCGCGCCGCCGCGACGATCCGCGCGGTGGGCGCGACCTCCACCACGTGGCCGGCATGCATGATGACCAGCCGGTCACAATATTCCGCCGCCAGCGCCAGATCGTGCGTGATCAGCGCGACCGACAGGGCGCGGCTCCGTGCCAGGCTGCGGATCAGGTCCATGACCACGGCCTGGGTGGTCACGTCGAGCCCGGTCGTTGGCTCGTCGGCGATCAGCAGGCGCGGGGCGCAGGCCAGCGCGATGGCGATGCCCACCCGCTGGCACAGCCCGCCCGAAAGCTCGAACGGGTAGGCATGCATCCGCCGCTCCGGGTCGGGCGCGCGCACCTGCTTCAGCGCGGCGACCGTGCGGGCGCGCAGCTCGGCGGCGGATGCCGGGGTGTGGCGGGCCATCACGTCGGCGATCTGGTCGCCCACGGTGCGGATCGGGTTGAGCGCCGTGCGCGGGTTCTGGAACACGATGGCGGCGTCCTTGCCGCGCCAGCGGTCCCGCGCCGCGCGGCTCATGCGCAGCACGTCGGTGCCGTCGAACAGGATTTCACCCGTCCGGATGCGGGCCGCGCGGTCCAGGATGCCCATCACCGAATAGGCGGTGACGGATTTGCCCGACCCGGACTCGCCGATGATGCCGACGATCTCGCCCAGCCCGATATCGAATGCGACATCGTCGAGCACGTTCACGGTGCCGCTGCGGGTGACAAAATCCACCGTCAGCCCGCGCAGGGAGAGCAGGGGCTGGGTCACGTCCGCGAATTCGGGTCCAGCACGTTGCGCAGGCCGTCGCCCAGCAGGTTGAAGCTGAACACCGTCACCATCAGCGCGAGGCCTGGGAAGGCCGCGACCCACCAGTTGCCGGAGATGATGTAGTTCGCGCCTTCCGCCACCATGATCCCCCATTCCGCCGTGGGCGGGCGGACGCCGAGGCCGAGGAAGGACAGGCCCGCCGCATTCAGCACCGCCCAGCCGAGATTGACGGAGGCCTGGATGACGAGCGGGGAGAGGATGTTGGGCAGCAGGAAGCGGCAGAGGATGCGCCAGTCGCCCGACCCGCCGACCCGCGCCGCCTCGACATAGCCGAGATTGCGCCGTACCCGTACCTCGGCCCGCGCCAATCGGATGTAGAAGGGCAGGTTGATGACGGCGGTGGCGTAGACGACATTGGCGACCGTGTTGCCGAGCGCCGCGACCATCGCCAGCGCCAGCACGAACAGCGGAAACGCCATCAGCACATCGACGATGCGCGAGACGACGCCGTCCCAGAACCCGCCCCAGTAGCCGATCGCGGCCCCGATCAGGGAACCGGCGACGCTGGAGGCCGCGACGGCGCCGACCGCGATCGCCAGATCGAGCCGCGTCGCGACCAGCAGGCGGGACAGGATGTCGCGGCCGAGTTGGTCGGTGCCGAACCAGTGTGCGGCCGATGGCGGGCGGAGCAACTGGGCAGCATCGGTCGCCTGCGGATCATAAGGGGCGAGCAGCGGGCCGAGCAGCGCCAGCAGAACCAGCGCGAGCGACAGGCCGAGCGCCACCAGATTCAGCGAGTTCTCCACCAACACGTAGCGGACGGCAGCCCAGCGTCCCGGC
>JAKAZX010000414.1 GCA_021826485.1 Pseudomonadota bacterium
GACCTCAAGCGAAAGGTCCGTGACCGCGCGGACGGCCCCGAAACTCTTGCCCAGTCCCGCGACAGACAGCGACATGCCGCGCCGTCAGCGCTCCACAAGCTCCCGCTGGAAGCGGTCCACCCAGGCGTCGCGATTGGCGAGCACCGTATAATAGTCGATCTCCACCATATGGCTGAGCCGGGCCGCGTCGGGCAGCTTCGCCGCTGCCTCGGCGGACAGGATGGCCTTCGGGTTGGTGACCGTCTGGCCATAGGTTTCAGCGCGGTAGCGCAGCACCTCCGGACTGATCCACCAGTTGACGAAGGCGCGGGCGCCGGCCGGATTGGGCGCGCCCTTCATGATCCCCATCGCGGTCGGGCTGAGATAGACCGGTTCGGGCAGGGCGTAGGCGACCGGCAGGCCGCGGCGCTGCATGTCGAGCGCGCCGGCGATGCCGTGGAATGCGATGGCCGCCGTGCCGTCCTGCAGGAACTGCGACATCTTGGCGAATGTGTTGCTCCAGTCCACGACGCCGGGCGCGATCTTCTTCAGGGCGGCGAAGCCCGGTTCGATATCGCGCTCACTGCCGCCATGCGCGCGCGCCAGGATGATCAGCGCATACAGGCCATAGGCGGAGGTGCCGGGCGGCAGCAGCAGGTGACCCTGGAATTCCGGGCGTTCCAGGTCGGTCCACTGGGTCGGCGGCGCCCACTTGTTCTGCGCGAACACGTCCTTGTTGTAGATCAGCGCGAACACGTCGCCGTATGGCTCGACGCCATAGACTGTCTTGCCCTGCCGATCCTTGATCCGCGCCGCGGGATAGACATCCGCGAGGTTCGGTACCCCGGCCGCATCCAGCGGCATGAACAGGTCCTGGTCGATTCCGGTCAGCCACGGCAGCAGGTCGGACTGCACGACATCGACCTGCGGACGCGCCTTCTGCGCGATCGCGGTCGCCATGATCTCGGTGCCGGTCGCCTTCGGCACCAGCACCACCGAATAGCCGGTCGCCGCATTGAACTTTGCCGCCCAGCCGTCACGTTCCAGCATCGCCTGGATGGTGCCGCCCCAGGTCAGCAGATAGACCGTCTTGGAATCCGCGCGGGCGACGCCGTTCCGCATCGCCATCGAAGCCGTCAGCGCCCCGCCGATCGCCCCTCGCCGCGTGATCTCCATGACCGCCTCCCCGCTCGCCCGGTGGCACCTTCCCATGACCTGCCCGACCGGGGCAAGCCGACACGCCGCGGACATCCCGCGACGCCGCTTGCCAGACTTCGCGGATGCGGCATGATCCGGCGGTCGGCATGGATGGGGGCATCACGGTGAAGGCTGAGGGCGGCGGATGATCCGCAACGCTTTGCTGGCGACCGGGCTGACGCTTGTTCTGCTTCTGGTCGTCCTTGGCCTTGTGCTGGTGCCGATCGCGCTGGCACTGCCGGAGCCGGGCGATGCCATCCGCACCTTCCTGCTGGCGCCGCTGGCGGACCGGCGGCATCTCGGCAACATCGTCGAGACGGCGACGCCGCTGATGTTCACCGGCCTCGCCGTCTCGCTGATGTTCCGCACCGGCATGTTCAATCTCGGCGCCGAGGGCAGCTTCTTTCTGGGCGCGGTGTTCTCGGCCTTCGCGATTCTGGAACTGCCTCTGCCGGACTGGGCGATGGCGCCGGCTGCCATCGTGATCGGCGCCGCGGTCGGCTCGCTCGCCTGCCTGATCCCCGGCGTGCTGCGGGCGCGCTTCGGCGCGTCCGAGCTGGTCTCCTCGCTGATGCTGAACTACGCCGCCCTGTTCTTCGGACTCTATGTGGTGAACTACGTCCTGCGGGATCCGAATGCCGGGGCGATGCTGTCCTACAAGTTTCCGCCCGCGGCACAACTGCCGCGGCTCATTCCGGGGACGCGGGTGCATCTCGGCCTGCTGCTGGCGCTCGCCGCCTGCGCGCTCGGGGCGGTTTATCTGTTCGCCACGCGCGCCGGCTACGAGGCGCGGGTGGTCGGCGCCAATCCCGGGTTCGCCCGCCATCTGGGCCTGCGCGTCACGGTCATCGCGGCCAGCGTGCAGGCGCTCGGCGGGCTGATCGCCGCTGCCGGCGGCGCCATCGAGCTGCAGGGCATGTATCTTCGCTTCGCCTGGCAGTCGCTGCCCGGGCAGGGATGGAACGGGCTGGTGGTCGCGATCCTCGGCGGCAACAATCCGCTGCTGATCCCGCCGGCGGCGCTGGCCCTTTCCTACCTCCAGGTGGGCGGCGATCTGCTGTCGCGGAACTTCAACGTCCCGGCGGAGGTCGTCGGCCTGATCCAGGCGCTGGTGATCCTGTTCGCGACCGCCACCGCGATCACGCGCAATCCGCTGCTGCGGCGGCTGCTCACGCGGCGGGAGGCCGCCGATGTGGCATAACCTCCTGCTCCATCTCGGTGGCGGCGCCTTCGTCGCGGCGCTGCTGCGGGTCAGCACGCCGATCCTGTTCGCCGCGCTCGGCGCCCTGATCTCCGACCGTGCCGGCGTCATCAATATCGGCATCGAGGGCATCATGCTGTCCGGCGCCTTTGCCGGGGTGGTCGGCAGCGCGTTCACCGGCAGCGCGCGGCTCGGCTTTGCCGCGGCGGTACTGACGGGATGCCTACTCGGCGCGCTGTTGTCAGCCGCGATCCACTGGTTGAAGGCCGACCTCGTGCTGAGCGGCATTGCGCTCAACCTGGCCTGTGCCAGCGGGACCGTGCTGCTGCTGTTCGCGCTGACCGGCGACAAGGGAATGTCCGGCAGCCTGCCGAGCAAGGTGCTGCCCACCGTCAACCTGCCGCTGCTGGATCGCGTGCCGGTATTGGGAACCGCGATCGGCCATCAGCATGTGCTGACCTGGGCCAGCCTGCTGGCGGTGCCGCTGATCTCGGTGCTGCTGATGCGCACGCCTTTCGGCCTCCGGCTGCGCGCCGTCGGAGAGAACGCGGAGGCGGCGGCGATCGCCGGCGTGCGGGTCGCGCGCGTCCAGTTCGCGGCGCTGGTCCTGTCGGGCGCGCTCGGCGGCATTGCCGGCGCGTTCCTGTCGATGGGTTATGTGAGCTGGTTCGTCGGCGGCATGAGCGCCGGACGCGGCTTCATCGCCATTGCCGCGGAAGTGATGGGCGGCGGCATGGCGCTCGGTACCTTTGTCTCCGCGCTGGTGCTGGGGGCGGCGGAAACCTTCGCGACCGACCTGCAGGGCATCGGCCTGCCCAGCGAACTGATGCAGACGGTCCCCTATGTCGTGCCGGTGGTGGCCCTGGTGCTGCACGCCAGCCGCCGCCGGCGCAGCGCATAGGGTCAGCGCGGCTGCTCCTCGGCAAGGGCGGCGATGGTGCGCGTCAGGATGCGGATGTCGTTGCGGATTTCCGCCGTGGTCTGCACGCGGCCCTGCTCGGTGTCGTTCAGCAGGCGTTGCAGGTAAAGCTCGATGTTGCGCAGATGGCTGCGCGCCACGTCGTCGAAGCCGCCGCCGTCCGGCTTACGCTCCCCCAGCCGTTGCAGCGCGGGCGCCAGCGCCTGCTGCGCCTCGGCGATGCGCAGCATGAGCTGCTGGTTGGCCCGCATCGTGTCCGACAGGGTGGCCACCCGTTCGGTGAGCCCGATCACC
>JAKAZX010000415.1 GCA_021826485.1 Pseudomonadota bacterium
ATTCCAGCCACGCGTCGGGCGCATGCGATGAATGGTGGCAGCGATCATAACGCTGCTTATCATATGTCGCGTGCCCCAGTCCCCCGACCTCCTGTTCCTCCTGCACGACGTCGCCCGCCTGATCCGCCATGAGGCGGACAAGCGCGCGGCCACGCAGGAAATGACCCGCGCGCAATGGGTGCTGCTGATCTGGCTGCAGAAGCAGCCCGGCCTGTCACAAAAAGAACTTGCTGAGATCCTTGAGGTCGAGCCGATCACCGTCGCACGGTTGATCGACCGGCTGGAGGCGCGCGGCTTGGTGGAACGGCGGCCAGACCCGAAGGACCGGCGCATTTGGCGGCTGCATCTGCTGCCGCCCGCCATGCCGGTGCTGGCCGAGATGGACGGCGAACGCGCCGACATCCTGCGCGTGCTCACGGAAGATGTTTCGCCCGCCTTGCAGCAGGCGATGATTGAAGGATTGCAGCAGATGAAGGCCACCCTTTTGCGCAAGTGCCGCCACAAGGGTCCGATGAAGGACTCCACGATCAAGGAAGTCGCCTGATGGCCTCCGCCACCACCGCCCCCGGCGCCATCGCCCCGTCGGTCGCGCGCTCCTCCCGCCCGCGGCTGCTGCGGCCGGTGCTGATGCTCGGCGGCGTCGCCGTGGTCGTGGTCGCCTCCGGCTGGTGGTGGCTGCACAGCGGCCGCGTCGTCTCGGTCGATGACGCCTATGTGCGCGCCGCGAAGATCGCCATCACCGACGACGTGGCCGGCATCGTGGGCGACGTCGCGGTGCGCGAGGGCCAGCACGTCAACAAGGGCGACGTGCTGCTGCGCCTGCGCGACCGCCAGATCCAGATCGCCATTGCCGGCGCGAAGGCGAACCTCGCGCAGGTCGGGCTGACCATGGAGGCGATGAAGCGCGACTATCAGCGCATGTTGCGCGACATCGCCGCGAAACAGGCGCAGGTGCAGTCCGATCAGGCGAATTACGACCGGTATGCCAATCTGGTGAAGGGCGGCAGCGTCACCCGGGCCGATTTCGACGACGCCCGCTTCAAGCTCGCCGCCGACACCGCGACGGTGGAAAGCCTCAAGCAGCAGGCGGCGGTGCAGTTGGCCCGCCTCGGCGGCGATGCCGACGTGGATGTCACCACCACGCCGCAATACTTGCAGGCAAAGGCGCAGGTGGAAGAGTTCCAGCGCCAGCTCGACCACGCCACCGTTTACGCGCCGTTCAGCGGCACGGTGACGAATGTCGAGGCGACGCAGCCCGGCACTTACCTTACGGTCGGCGCCGCCGCGTTCGGGCTGGTCTCGGACGAGGACATCTGGGTCGAGGCGAACCCGAAGGAAACCGATCTCACCTACATCAAGCCGGGCGACCCGGTGACGGTGACGGTGGACAGCTATCCCGATCACCCGTGGCACGGCACGGTGGACAGCATCGCGCCGGCCAGCGCCTCGGAATTTTCCGTGCTGCCGGCGCAGAACTCCTCCGGCAACTGGGTGAAGGTGGTGCAGCGCCTGCCGGTGCGCATCAAGCTCGACCGCAAGCCGGGCGATCCGCCGCTGCGCGCCGGCTCCAGCGTGGAGGCCGATATCGACACCGGGCACGAGCGCCACCTCGCCGACCTGCTGCCGTGAGCACCGGCCACGCCGCCAGCGACAAGGTGCCGCATCGCGCGCTGATCACGGTGTGCGCGATGATCGCGACCCTGATGCAGGCGCTGGACAGCACCATCGCCAACGTGGCGCTGCCGTACATGCAGGGCAGCCTGTCGGCCGCGCCCGACCAGATCACCTGGGTGCTGACCTCCTACATCGTCGCCGCCGCGATCATGACGGCGCCGGTCGGCTGGCTGTCCGCGCGGTTCGGGCGGAAGAACCTGTTCGTGCTGTGTCTGGTCGGCTTCACCGCCGCCTCGATGCTGTGCGGCGCGGCGCAGTCGCTGCCGCAGATGGTGCTGTTCCGCCTGCTTCAGGGCGTGTTCGGCGCCGCCCTGGTGCCGCTGTCGCAGGCGGTGATGCTGGACATCTACCCGCCCGAGCAGCGCGGCTCGGCCATGGCGATCTGGGGCGTGGGCGTGATGGTCGGGCCGATCCTGGGTCCGACGCTCGGCGGCTACCTGACCGATGTGTACAACTGGCGCTGGGTGTTCTTCGTCAACCTGCCTTTCGGCATCATCGCCATCACGGGACTCATGCTCTTCATGCCGCGCGCGGCACGCAACCAGGGGCTGCGGTTCGACTGGACCGGCTTCGGCGTGCTGGCGCTCGGCATCGGTTCGTTGCAAATGATGCTCGACCGCGGCCAGGACAAGGACTGGTTCAGCTCCGGCGAGATCATCACCGAGTCGGTGCTGGCGGGCCTAGGAATCTACCTGTTCCTCGCGCACCTGCTGACCTCGGACAAACCGTTCATCACGCCGCGCATCTTCAAGGACCGCAACTATTCGGCCTCGCTGGCGATGATGTTCGCGGTCGGGGTGGTGCTGCTGGCGACGTCCGCGTTGCTCGCGCCGTGGTTGCAGAACCTCGGCAATTATCCGGTGGCGACGGCGGGGCTGGTGATGGCGCCGCGCGGCATCGGCACGATGGCGGCGATGATGATCGCGGGCAAACTTTCCTCCCGCGTCGATCCGCGCCTGCTGATGGGCATTGGCATCGTGCTGCTGCTGTGGTCGCTGTCGGAAGCGACAAGATGGACACCCGATATCGGCGCGCGGCAACTGATCCTGACGCTGATGGTGCAGGGCGCGGCGTTGGGCTTCGTGTTCATCCCGTTGCAGGTCGTGGCCTTCGCCACCCTGCCGCCGGCGCTGCGCACGGACGGCGCCTCGCTGCTCAGCCTGTTCCGCAATGTCGGCAGCGCCATCGGCGTGTCGATCACCTCCTCCATGCTGGTGCACAACGTGCAGGTGCTGCACAGCGAACTCGGCGCCTATGTCAACCCGTTCAACCGCGCGTTGCAGGTGGGCGGCGCCATTTCCCGCATTCTAGACCCGCGCACCGGCGCGGGCGCGCGCGTGCTGGACGGGATGGTGAACAACCAGGCGCAGATCATCGCCTACATGGACGACTACAAGCTGATGATCTGGACGACGCTGCCGACGCTCGCGCTGCTGCTCGTCATGAAGCGCCCCGGCGCGCCGAAGCCCGCGGCCAAGGGAGAGGAAGCGCACGCGGCGGTGCTGGACTGACAGCCCCCCCTTCCGCGACGGAAGGGGGTGGCCGATGCGCCTCAGGCAGCCTCCGCCTTGATCGCGTCGGCGATGGTGCCGAAAATCCGATCGACGTGGTGCTTCTCCACGATCAGCGGCGGCGACAGCGCGATGATGTCGCCGGTGGTGCGGATCAGCACCCCCGCGTCGAAGCAGCGGTGGAAGATTTTCACGGCGCGATCCGTCGGCTTGCCGTCGCGGCCCTGCAACTCGATGCCGGCGACCAGACCGTAATTGCGGACGTCGATGACGTTCGCCAGCCCTTTCAGGCTGTGCGCCGCGTCCTCGAAATACCCCTCCATCGCGAGCGCCCGCGCCGGCAGATCTTCCTTCACGTACAGATCGATGGTCGCGATCGCCGCCGCCGAGGCGAGCGGA
>JAKAZX010000416.1 GCA_021826485.1 Pseudomonadota bacterium
CGAGGCCGGCCATGCCTATGCCGCCGAGGGCCACGTGCTGTTCGCGGTGGCGAGCTTCCCCGGCTATGGCCGCCTGTCCGGCCGCTCGCCGGAGGAGCTGATCGCCGGCGCCCGGGTCGATGTCGCCCCATACAAGCGCGATCCCGGCGATTTCGTGCTGTGGAAGCCCTCGCCGCCCGAACTTCCCGGCTGGGACAGCCCGTGGGGCCGCGGCCGGCCGGGCTGGCATATCGAATGCAGTGCCATGTCCTGGCGCTATCTGGGCACCGATTTCGACATCCACGGCGGCGGCCAGGACCTGCTGTTCCCGCATCATGAGAACGAACGGGCGCAGTCCTGCTGCGCCTTCCCGGGAAGCGGATTTGCCCGCTACTGGCTGCACAACGGGATGCTGCTGATCGGCGGGGAGAAGATGTCGAAATCGCTCGGCAACTTCCTGACCGTGCGCGACGTGCTGGCCAGGGCGCCGGGCGAGGCGGTGCGTCTCGCGCTGCTGCGGGCGCAGTACCGGGCCACGCTGGATTTCTCCGACGCGCTGCTGGCCGAGGCGCGCAAGGACCTGGATCGCTGGTATCGCGCCCGCCAGGCCGCGCCGGCCCCGCCGGCCGCCATCCCCGCCGCGATGGAGGAGGCGCTGTGCGACGATCTCAACACCCCGCAGGCGATCGCCGAGATGCACCGGCTGGCGGATGCCGCGATGGCGGGGGACGCGACCGCGAGCGGCGGCCTCGCCGCGGCCGGTGCGGCGCTCGGCCTGCTGCAGGCGGACCCCGCCGCGTGGTTCCATGCCGGTGCCGACACGGCGGCGATCGAGGCGGCGATCGCGGCCCGGCTGGCCGCCCGCAAGGCGCGGGACTTCGCCCGCGCCGACGCGATCCGCGCCGACCTGGCCGCGCAGGGCGTGCTGCTGGAGGACGGGCCGCGCGGCACCACCTGGCGCCGGGCCTGATTGCATGACCGGCCGGGATGGCGGGGCGAAGCTGGCGCCGGACGGCAACAGCCCGGTGGTGATCCTGGTGCGCCCGCAGCTTGCCGAGAATATCGGCACCGCGGCGCGGGCGATGGCGAATGGCGGGCTGTTCCATCTGCGGCTGGTCGCCCCGCGCGACGGCTGGCCGATGGAGAAGGCCTATCGCGCCAGTTCCGGCGCCGACGCGATCCTGGATGCCGCCACCCTGCACCCGACGGTCGCCGATGCCATCGCCGATCTGCACCATGTCTTTGCCACCTGCCCGCGCCCGCGCCACATCATCAAGCCGGTGCTGACCGCGCGCGGCGCCGCCGCCGAACTGCGCGCCATCTGCGCGCGGAACCTGCGCTGCGGCGTCCTGTTCGGCCCGGAACGGGCGGGCCTGGACAACGACGACATGGCGGCGGCCGACACCCTGGTGCGCTTCCCGCTGAACCCGGCCTTCATGAGCCTCAATCTGGCCCAGGCGGTTTTGGTGGTCGCCTATGAATGGTGGCTGGCCGCGGACGGCACGCCGCCGCGGCGGCTGATGACCAACGAGACGCGGGTCGCGACCAAGGCGGAACTCGACAACTTTCTCGGCCATCTGGTCGGGGAGCTGGATGCCTGCGGGTTCCTGCGCAACGCGCCGAAGCGGCCGGGCATGGTGCGCAACATCCGCCACCTGTTCCAGCGCGGCGAGGTGACGGAACAGGAGCTGCGCACCCTGCACGGCATCGTCACGGAGCTTGCCACCGGCCGGCGGACCCGCGGCCGCGACGAGGAATAGCGCCCCCGCTATTCCATCGCCGGCGGGCCGCCGGCATCGCGGGCCAGATGCAGGCCGGCGCGCCGCAGATCGCGCAGCACGGCCCCGGCGAGGTCGCGGGCCTGGCGCTCGGATACCAGGGTGAACAGCCGGCGCACCGCGGCGGCCACTGCCGCCACCGCCTCCGCTTCATCCAACGGTGTCGCCTGTGTCACGCCCGCGCGAACGCGCGAGGCAGCACGGCTGTTCCCCGGAACCCCGCCGCGCCGGCCCCGTTGCCGTATCTTTGAAGCGGGAGGGTGGAATGGCGCTGTTCGAGGACACGTTCAAAGGGGCAGGGCTTCCGGGTATCGCGGTCGGGATCGGCGCCGCGGTGTTGGTTCCCGTATTGCTGCCGGTGGCCGCGCGCCTGCTGCGGCCGGTGGCAAGGACCGCGATCCGCACCGGGATCACCGCCTGGCGCGAAGTCTCCAGCCAGGCCGCCGGCCTGGCCGGACCGATCGTCGCCGAGGCACGCTCCGAGATGGCGCGCAAATCCTGACATTCGGCGGCGTCAGGCGACGGCCGGCAGGTCGTCCATCGTCTGCATCTGCTGGCGAAGCAGGTCGCGGTACGGGCCGGGCCGGTGCGCGAGCTGCAGCGGCGTCCCGTCGTCGATGACCTGCCCGCGGTCCATCACCACGATGCGGTCGAAATTGCGCAGCGTGGACAGGCGGTGGGCAATGGCGATCACCGTTCGCCCGCGCATCAGATTGTCCAGCGCCACCTGAATGGCCGCCTCGCTTTCGCTGTCCAGCGCGCTGGTGGCCTCGTCCAGCAGCAGGATCGGCGCGTCCTTCAGCAGCGCCCGGGCGATCGCCAGCCGCTGCCGCTGCCCGCCCGATAGCTTCACGCCGCGGTCGCCGACCAGCGTGGCAAAGCCGTCGGGCAGCGCCTCGATGAAGTCGCGGCAGCGCGCGACCGTGGCGGCGGCCAGCACCTCGGCCTCGGTCGCGTCCGGCCGGCCGTAGCGGATGTTCTCCAGCACCGTGCGATGGAACATCGAGATGTCCTGCGGCACCACGGCCACCATCTCGCGCAGGCTCTGCTGCGTCACGCCGGCGATGTCCTGCCCGTCGATCAGGATGCGGCCGTCCTGCACGTCGTAGAAGCGTTGCAGCAGGGCCAGTACGGTGGACTTGCCGGCGCCCGAGGCCCCCACCAGCCCCACCCGCTGCCCCGGCTCGATCGTGAGCGTCAGGTCATGCAGGACGGACGTCCGGTGCGGGTAGGCGAAGCCGACATGGTCGAACACCACCCGCCCGGCGCCGGCCAGCAGCGGCCGCGCGCCGCTGCGGTCCGGCAGGTCGTGCGGCACCAGCAGGGCGGCGATCGCTTCTTCGAGCCGTGCCACCTGCTGCGTCAGATCGACCAGCGCCACGGCGAGGTCGCGCGTGCCGTGCAGGATGGTGAAGCCGAGCGAACAGACCAGCACGAGGTCGCCGGCCGACGCTTGCCCCTGCTGCCACAGCAGCACCCCCCAGCCGAGCAGCAGCGCGGTGAACACCGCCGTCAGCGCCGCGTGCAGCAGCCGGAGCTTTTCCAGATAGACGAGGCTGCGCCGCCGCGCCGCCATTTCGGTGTCGATGTCGGCGACGATCCGGCGATGCTCGCGGAACGTCGCGCCGAAGGCGCGCACCACCGGCATGTTGCTGATCACGTCCACCAGCTCGCCGTCCACGGCGGCGGCGCGATGGGCATAGGCGCGGTGCAGCGGCGTGCCGCCGCGCGCGAGGCGGAAGATCAGGAAGGCCAGACCCCCGGCGACCGCGACCAGCGCCGCCGCCATCAGC
>JAKAZX010000417.1 GCA_021826485.1 Pseudomonadota bacterium
CCCCTCGCGCGGCGCATCGGCGACGTTCAGCGCCAGCGCCTCCGCGATGCGCAGGCCGCAGCCATAGAGCAGCGTGAACAGCGCCACGTCGCGCGCCTGCACCGCGGCGGCGTCGGACATCATGTCGATCTGCTCCGCGACCGCCCGGGCCTGCGCCACCTCCAGCGCGCGCGGCAGCGGGCGCTTCGCGCGCGGGGTGGCCAGCAGGCGCAGATACGGATTGGCGATGCCATGCCGCCGCGCGAGGAAGCCGAAGAATCCGCGCACCGCGGACAGATGGCGTGCCCGCGTCGCATTGTCGCGCCCGTCCGCCGCGGAATGTGCGAGCCAGGCGCGGAAATCCGCCACGCGCAGCACCGCCAGCGCGGCAAGGTCGGGCTCTCCGCCGAGATGCCCCGTCATGAATCCCAGGAATCCGGCGATATCGGCCCCGTACGCCTCGACCGTCAGGGCGGCGGCACGGCGCTCGGCGGCGAGCCATTCAAGGAATTGCTGGCGCGCCGCCTCGGCCAGCACGTCACCGTCCCAGCGCGGCGGCGAGGGCGCGGCCCAGGAAGGCAAGTGCCCCGGCGCCCTGCGCGGGATCGAGCGCGGTGGTGTCGCGCGACACCAGCGCCAGCAGCGACGGCGGCCCGGCGCCGGGAATGCGCACCAGCGCGTCGCGCCGCGCCAGCCGGGCGGCTTCGGCGTGCAGCAGCACGGTTTCGTCGGGGGCGTCGCGGAACCGTACGGTCCGCCCGGCGAGCAGCCGCTCCACTGTGCCCAGCGGCAGCGGGCGGGTGCCGGGCAGCAGCGCCTCCATGCACAGCGCGGCGGCATCGACGCCGAGCAGGGCGGGCAGCTCCGTGCTCACGCATTCGCCCGGGTGGTCGGTGCCGATCAGCACCAGCACCGCTTCCTGCACCCGCGCGGCAAGCCCGGCGGCGGCACGGCCGGCGGCCAGCACGCCGTCCGCCCGCTCCGCCATCGCGGCGGCGTGGGCACGCTCGGCGCGCAGCATGGCGGCCATGTGGTCGGCCAGGGTCTCGCCATGCAGCCGCTCGGGCGGGATCAGCCAGCGGTACAGCTCGGGCCGCTCGGCCAGGAAGCGCGGATGCGTCCGCAGCCAGGCGGCGACTGCGTCCGCATCCAGCGTGTCGGCTCCGTGCGGTGCCCCTGCGGTCACCGCGTGCCGGCGGAGGATTTCAGCTCCTCGATATGCTGGCCGGTCTTGGCCCAGTCGGCGAGGAAGTTCGCCAGCCCCTTTTCCGTCAGCGGATGGACGAACAGGCTGCGCAGCACCGCCGGGGGCAGCGTCGCGACATGCGCACCCAGCTTGGCCGCGTCGATCACGTGCAGCGGGCTGCGCACGCTCGCCACCAGCACCTCGGTGCGGATGTAGTCGTAATTGCGGTAGATCTGCACGATGTCGGCGATCAGCTCCATGCCGACATGGCCGATATCGTCGAGCCGGCCGACGAAGGGGGAGATGAAGGTGGCGCCCGCCTTGGCCGCCAGCAGCGCCTGGGCGGCGGAAAAGCACAGGGTGACGTTGACCATTGCGCCGTCGGACGATAGGGCCTTGCAGGCGCGCAGCCCGTCCGGCGTCAGCGGCACCTTGATGGTGACGTTGTTGGCGATGCGGCGCAGCACCGCCGCCTCGCGCATGATCGGGTCGTATTCGGTGGCCGCCACCTCGGCGCTGACCGGGCCGGGCACCACGTCGCAAATCTCGGCGATCACGTCGAGCATGTTGCGGCCGGATTTGGCGACCAGAGAGGGGTTGGTGGTCACGCCGTCCAGCAGGCCGGTTGCGGCAAGCGCGCGGATTTCCTTGGTATCGGCGGTATCGACGAAGAACTTCATGGGAGTGCGCCCCGATTGACGGGACGGACCATACAGGATGGCGGCGGCGGACAGAAGGCGGGGGCGGATAGCGGGGCAGGCACCGGCGCGTGAGCCGGGTGGCGCGGTGCGTCGCGCACGGGTGCTGCTGCCGTATCCGTTCCCCGGCCCGTTCGACTATGCGGTGCCGGCGGGCATGGCGCCGGCGCCCGGGGACCTCGTGCTGGTGCCGCTCAACCGCCGCGCGGAGGTGGGCGTGGTGTGGGACGGTGCGCCCGATCCGGACCTGCCGGCGCAGCGGCTGAAGCCGATCGCGGCGCTGCTGGAAGGGCCGGCGATGCGCGCCGATCTGCGCCGGCTGATCGACTGGATCGCCGCCTATACGCTCGCCGCCCCCGGGGAGGTGCTGGCGATGGCGCTGCGCGTCAACGCCCTGCGGCCGGAGCCGGCGCCGGTCGGCTGGCAGCACGCCGAGTCGCTGCCCGCCGGCGCGCGCATCACGCCTGCGCGGGCGCGCGTGCTGGCGGCGCTGGCGGACGGACCGCGCGGCGGGCCGGAGCTGGCCCGCGCCGCCGCGGTGACGCCGGGGCTGCTGCGCGGCATGGCGGATGCCGGCCTGATCCTGCCGATCGCCCTGCCGCCGCGCCCGCCCTTCACGCCGCCCGACCCCGACCGGCCCGGCCCCGCGCTGTCGGCCGCCCAGCAGGCGGCGGCGGCGGCGCTGTGTCGCGCGGTCGCGGCACGGGAATTCTCCGTCACCCTGCTCGACGGCGTCACCGGCTCGGGCAAGACGGAGGTCTATCTGGAAGCGGTGGCGGAGTGCCTGCGCGCCGGCCGGCAGGCGCTGGTGCTGCTGCCCGAAATCGCCCTGTCCTCGCAATGGCTGGAGCGGTTCGCCGCCCGTTTCGGCGTCGCCCCGGCGGTGTGGCATTCCGACCTGACCTCGCGGGTGCGGCGCACCACCTGGCGGGCGGTGGCGGCCGGGACCGCCCCGGTCGTGGTCGGCGCCCGCTCGGCGCTGTTCCTGCCGTTTCCCGATCTCGGCTTGGTGGTGATCGACGAGGAGCACGAGACGGCGTTCAAGCAGGAGGAGGGGGTGGTCTATCACGCCCGCGACATGGCGGTGGTGCGCGCGCGGCTGTGCGGCGCGCCGGCGGTGCTGGTGTCCGCGACCCCCAGTCTGGAGACGCTGGCGAATGTCGAGGCGGGGCGCTACCGCCGCGTCAGCCTGCCGGCCCGGCATGGCGGTGCGGCGCTGCCGCAGGTGCGGCTGATCGACCTGCGCGACAGCCCGCCCGAGCGCGGGCGCTTCCTGTCCCCCCCGCTGGTCGCGGCGATCGCGGCGACGTTCGCGCGGGGGGAGCAGGCGATGCTGTTCCTCAACCGCCGCGGCTACGCGCCGCTGACGCTGTGCCGGCACTGCGGCCATCGGATGCAGTGCCCGAACTGCACCGCCTGGCTGGTGGAGCACCGGGCGCGGCGGCAGTTGCAGTGCCACCATTGCGGCCATGCCGAGCCGATTCCGCCCGCCTGCCCGGTCTGCGCCGCCGAAGCCAGCCTGACCGCGGTGGGGCCGGGCGTGGAGCGCATCACCGAGGAAGCCGCCGCCACCTTCCCCGCCGCCCGCCGGCTGGTGATGGCGAGCGACACCATCCCCGGCCCGCACGCGGCGGCGGAGGCGGCCCATGCCATCGCGGCGCGCGAGATCGACCTGATCATCGGCACG
>JAKAZX010000418.1 GCA_021826485.1 Pseudomonadota bacterium
GCATGCAGGACATCGCCGATCACCTGAACATGACGAAGGGCAATCTCTATTACTATTTCTCGAGCAAGCAGGAACTGCTGTTCCACTGCCACATGAAGTGCATGGATGTCAGCATGGCGGCCCTCGTCGCCGCCGAACGGGACAAGCGCGATGCCGCGCAGCGGTTGCAGGCGCTGCTGCTCGGGCACATCGCCGGCATCCTGGAGGAAGCCTACGGCGCGGTCCTGCTCACCGATCTGGAGGACCTCGCCCCGGCCCACCGCCGGCAATACGTCGCCCTGCGCGACCGGTTCGAGCGCGGCGTGCAGGCGATCGTGCGCGACGGCATCGCCGCCGGCATCTTCCGCGACCTCGACCCGCGCGTGGCGACGTTCTCCATCCTCGGCGCGATCAACTGGATGCCGAAATGGTACCGCCCCGACGGCGCCTGGTCCGCCGCGAGGATCGCCCGCGAATACTCGGATTTCTTCGTGAAGTCGCTGCTGGCATGACGATCGATCTGACGCCGGGCGAGACCGTCCGCAGCCCGTCGAAAACGCTGACCGACGCGCATTTCCTGTTCTTCGCCGGCCTGACCGGCGACAACCATCCGATCCACTACGACGTCGAGTACGCCAGGACGAAGCTGTTCGGCCGGCCGCTGGCGCATGGCCTGCTGATGGCGTCGATGACGGCGGCCGGCGCCTCGGCATTCTCCTCGCGCATGGACGGCTTCATCTTCATCGAGCAGGGCTGCCGCTTCAGGAAGCCGGCCTTCGTGGGTGACACCATCACGCCCTGCCTGACGGTGGAGAGGATCTGGCCCGAAAGCGGCCTGACCTATGTGCGCTTCGCCACCGCGATCATCAACCAGAACAACGAGACGGTGCTCGAAGGATTCCAGCTCTACGCCGTCAAGGACAAGGGAAACGGATGATGCCGGACGACCGCCAGCCGATCACCGTGACGCCGTGGTCATCGCGCTATACCTACGTGCCGGCGCTGCAGGTGGGAAACATGGTGTTCCTGTCCGGTACCACCGGCACCGATGATGACGGCAACATCACCGCGCCGGGCGACATCGTCGAGCAGACGCGCCAGATCTTCCGCAAGTTCGAGCGGCTGCTGAACGCGGTCGGCGGTACTTGCAACGATATCGTCGCCACCACCGACTTCTATCTCACCGAGGAGAACTACACCGGCACCGCCAGGGTGCGGCGGGAGTTCTTCACGACCAGCCTGCCGACATCGACCGGCGTGCAGGTCGCCGGCCTGCTGCGCAAGCACGCGCTGATCGAGATTTCCGCCATCGCCGTGCTGCGGAGCGCGCCGGCGTGAACGGGTACTGGGAGGATTTCGCAGTCGGCGCGCGCCTGCCGACCTACGGGCGGACGATCACGGAGGGCGATCTGTCGCTGTTCTGTGCCTTCGTCGGCTACCACGTGCCGCTGTTCATCGACGAGGAATATGCGCGCAAGACCCCGTACGGCGGGCGCATCCTGCCGAGTTCGCTGATCATGTCGATCTCCACCGGCATGACCGAAAGCCTGTTCCGCTACACGATGATCGGGCTGCTCGCGGTCGAGCGCGGGCGCTTCCTCGCACCGGTGCGGCCGGGCGATACCGTGCGGACCGAGGTCGAGGTGATCGCCCGTCGGGAAACCAAGGACCCGGGCCGCGGCATCGTCACCTTCCGCGACCATCTGCTCAACCAGCGCGACGAGACCGTCTATCAGATCGACAAGATCGTCCTGCTGCAACGCCGCCCGGCGCCGGCGCCGCCGTGATCGATCTGCTGCATCAGCCGGATGCGGCGATCAGGGCGGTGCAGGGGGAACGCCTGCGGACGATGCTGGCGCTGTGCGCGCGCGGCCACGATTTCTACCGGCGCCGGTGGGCGCAATCGGGCATCGCCGCGTCGCAGGTCGCATCGCTCGACGACATCGCGCTGCTGCCGCTGACCACCAAGCACGATCTGATGGCCGAGCCGGAGGCGTTCCGCCTGCGCGTGCCCGACCTGCCGCTGGAGGAGCGCGCGCTGTGGGAAGTGATCCACACCACCGGCAGCACCGCCGATCCGGTGCCGGTCTACACCACCACGCACGACTACCACGCCTATCTGTTCCAGGCGCAGCGGGTCGCCGCAATCGCCGGCATCACCGACCGCGATGTCATCGCCAACCTGTTTCCGCTGACGCCGGCGCCGATGGGCGCGTTCCTGCGCAGTTCGGCCAACGCCTTCGCCGCCGGCGCCGCCGTGGTGGCCGCTTTGCCGGGCGCGCCGTTCGGCCGGTTCGGCATCCAGCGCCCGCTGGACGACGCCGTGCGGCTCGTCGAGCGCCACCGCGCCACGCTGCTGTGGGGCGTCACCAGCTATGTGCGCCGCCTGCTGATCCGGGCGGCGGAGCTGCGCGCCGATTTCAGCCGCGTGCGGATGTGCGCGGTGACCGGCGAGGCATCCTCCCCGGCCATGCGCGACGACATCCGCCGCCGCATGCGCGCGCTGAACGCCGCCGGCGCCATCGTGTTCGACCGCTACGGCTCCACCGAGATGGGCGGCCTGGCGCAATGCCGCGAAGACGGCGACTGGCACAACCCGGCCCCGGAAATCCTGTATCTGGAGGCGGTGGATCCCGACACCGGCCGCGCCGTGCCGCCCGGCGCGCGCGGCGCGCTCGCGATCACCCATCTGGACCGGCGCGGCACCGTGCTGCTGCGCTTCCTGGTCGGGGACATGGTCAGCGTCACCCGCGACCCGTGCCCGCATTGCGGCCGCGGCGGAGAGCGTGTCGTCGGCCCGGTGGTCCGCACCAGGGACCTGATCAAGGTCAAGGGCATGCTGATCAATCCCGCACTGCTGCTGGAAAGCCTGTCCGCGATCGATGGCATCGAGGAGTTCCAGGTCGTGGTCCAGCGCCAGGACCCGCAGGACACGCTGTCGATGGACGAACTCGTCGTCCGCATCGCGACCCTGTCCGCCGACGTCGCCGCGCTCAAGGACCGTGCGGCCACGGCAACCGTCACCGCCGTCGGCGTCCGCCCGAGGGTGGAGATCGCGAACCAGGCGGAGTTCCACGGCGACCGCGCGAAACTGCAACGCTTCGTCGACGCCCGCTGATCCCGCAGCGGCGCGCTTCCCGCTCCCCCGCCAGTGTGAGGCGCAGCCGCGGAGTTGCGAACGTCCGTGCGAATGGCCCGCTTTCCTGGTCCGCTTCGTCGCTGCGCTCCTCGCGATGGCGGCGGAGATTTCCACGGTGCTCACCCGGCGCAACAACGCCACGCCTCCATCGGCACCTCCACCAACCCCCTTGCCCACCCAGGGAGTTATATGGTCTAACCTTACTTCGTGAGACCCGCTCCCATCATCCCCCTGGAAGTCCAGTTCGCCGCGATCATCGATCTGCTGTGCCGGGAGATTGCGGCACAGCTTGCCGGGGCGTTTCTGGCCGGGCTGCTGGTGGGCATGCTGCGGCGGCGGTTGCGGCCGATGGTGGCGGCCTTCGCCGCCGCCGCGGCGGCGCAGCGGGAGGCAGCCGCTCAATCGACGGCCTCGCTCGCAGCTC
>JAKAZX010000419.1 GCA_021826485.1 Pseudomonadota bacterium
GGAGGTGGTGATCGGCGACCTCACCGACCCCGCCTCCCTGGTCCGCGCCGCCGCCGGCTGCCGGTTCGTGCTGCATGTGGCGGCCGATTACCGCATCTGGGTGCCCGACCCGGCCGCCATGCTGCGCGCCAACGTGGACGGCACCGTGGCCCTGCTGCGCGCCGCCGCCGGAGCCGAGCGGATCGTCTATTGCAGCTCGGTCGCGGCGCTCGGCCTGACCGAGGACGGCAGCCCGGCCGACGAGACCACCAAGGTCGATCCGGCACGCATCGTCGGCACCTACAAGCGCTCGAAATACCTGGCCGAGCAGGCGGTGCGCGCGCTGGCCGCGCAGGGGATGCCGGTGGTCATCGTCAACCCCGCCGCCCCGGTCGGCCCGCGCGATCGCCGCCCGACGCCGACCGGGCGGATGGTGCTGGACGCCGCCGCCGGGCGCACCCCGGCCTATGTCGATACCGGGCTCAACCTCGTGCATGTCGATGACGTCGCGCTCGGGCACGTGCTGGCGCTGGAACGCGGCGTGCCGGGAGAGGCCTATATCCTGGGAGGGGAGAACCTGTCCCTGCGGGCGATTCTGGCGCTGGTCGCGGCGGCGGCGGGCCGCGCCCCGCCACGCATCCGGCTGCCGATCGCGCCGCTTTGGCCGATGGCGTGGGTCGCCGAGGCCTGGGCGCGCATGAGCGGTCGGGAACCGCGGCTGACGCGGGATTCGCTGCGGATGGCCCGTAAGCGGATGTTCTTCTCCTCCGCCAAGGCGATCGCCGCGCTGGGCTATGCGCCGCGCCCGGCAGCGGCGGCGGTGGCCGACGCGGTGGCCTGGTTTCGTGCCGCCGGGATGCTGGGCGCATGACCACGCTTGCCGCCCTGGCGCTGGTCATTTGGCTGTGGCTGCTGCTCGCGCATGGGCGATTCTGGCAGGAGGGGCCGGTGCTGGCCGCCGCCGTTCCCCGCGCCGCGCCGCCGGTCGCCGTGATCGTGCCGGCGCGCGACGAGGCCGCCGGCATCGCCGCCACCCTGCGCAGCCTGCTGGCACAGGATTATCCCGGCCGGTTCCGTGTCATCCTCGTCGATGACGAAAGCACCGACGGCACGGGCGCCTGCGCCCGCGCCATCGCCGATCCGCGGCTTTCGGTCCTGACCGGCCGCCCGCGCCCGACCGGCTGGTCGGGCAAGCTCTGGGCGGTGGCGCAGGGGGTGGAGGCGGCTGGGGACGCGCCGCTGCTGCTGCTGACCGATGCCGACATCCTCCATGATCCCCACCATCTCTCGGCGCTGGTGGCGCGCGCCGAGGCGACCGGCGCGGATCTGGTCTCGGAGATGGTCGCGCTCGCCTGCGACACCCCCGCCGAGCGCGCGCTGGTGCCGGGCTTCGTCTATTTCTTCCAGATGCTCTACCCGTTTGCCTGGGTGAATGACCCGCTGCGCGCCACCGCCGCCGCCGCCGGCGGGACCATGCTGATCCGCGCCGCCGCTCTCGCCCGCATCGGCGGCATTGCCGCGGTGCGCGGGGCGCTGATCGACGACGTCGCGCTGGCCGCGGCGATCAAGCGCGGCGGGCGCATCTGGCTCGGCCATTCGGCGCTGGCCCGTTCGGTGCGCCGCTATGACGGTTTCGGCGCGATCCGGGCGATGATCGCGCGCACCGCCTATGTGCAGCTGCGCTTCTCACCCTGGCGTCTGGCGGGGACGGTGGCGGGGATGGGCCTGGTCTTCCTGCTGCCGCCGCTGCTCGCGCTGTTCGGCGCCGGCCTTGCCCGCGTTCTCGGGCTGGCGGGATGGGTGGCGATGGCGGCCTCGTTCCTGCCCAGCCTGCGCCGGGCCCGACTCTCCGGCTGGCGGGCGGCGAGCCTGCCGGCGGTGGCGGCGTTCTTCCTGTTCGCCACGCTGGACTCCGCCTGGAACCACTACGCGGGCGCCGGCGTCGCCTGGCGCGGACGCGCCTATGCGGGGGGCGGCGCATGAGCGCGACCTCGGTGGAAACCTGGTCGGGCAAGAACCGCGGCGACGAGAATTTTCCGGTCGGCTCGATCCTGATCCGCCCGCGGCTGCGCCGGCATATCCATGCGTTCTACGCATTCGCCCGCAACGCCGATGACATCGCCGACAGCCCCACCCTGCCGGAAGCCGATAAGATCGCCCGGCTGGACACGATGGAGGCGGTGCTGCTCGGGCAGGCCGATCCGGCGCTGGCGCCCTCGGCCGCCGCCTTGCGCGCGAGCCTCGCCGAGACCGGCGTCACCGACCGGCACGCCCGCGACCTGCTGATCGCGTTCCGCCGCGACGCCAGCAAGCGCCGCTACGCGAGCTGGGAGGAGCTGCACGACTATTGCCGCTACTCCGCCATGCCGGTCGGGCGGCACGTGCTGGACCTGCACGGGGAGGGCCGCAACACCTGGGGGGCGTCGGACGCGCTCTGCGTGTCGTTACAGGTATTGAACCACTTGCAGGATTGCGCGCGCGATCTGGCGGCGCTGGACCGCTGCTACCTGCCGCAGTCGCTGCTGGAAAGCTATGGCGCGCGGGTGGAGGATCTGCGCGCCGGCCGCACCTCCCCGCAGATGCGGGCGGTGCTGGATGCGCTGCTGGCGATGTGCGTCTCGCTCAACCGTCATGCCGACGCGCTGCCGCTGCGCACGCGGTCCTGGCGGCTCAAGCTGGAGACCGGCATGATCGTCGGACTGGCCAAACGGCTGCGCCGGCGGCTCAAGCGCGGCGATCCGCTGCGCCGGCGGGTGAAGCTGCGGCCGACCGACGTGCTGATCGCCGCGGTGTTCACCCTTCGCTATATCCGCATCCATCGATGAACGCCTCGCCTGATGACGTCGCGGCGGTGGAGGCGATCGTGCGCGCCGCCGGGACTTCGTTCTATCGCGGAATGCGCGTCCTGCCGCCGGAGCGTCGCGCGGCGATGTATGCGATCTATGCCTTCTGCCGCGCGGTCGATGACATCGCCGACGACCCGGGACCGCTGGCCGAGCGCCTGCCGGCGTTGGAGGCGTGGCGGGCGCGGGTGGCCAGGCTCGGGCGCGGCGAGGGTGATGACGCGGTGACCCGGGTGCTGGCCGCGGCCACGGCGCGCTATGGGCTGCGCGAGGCGGATTTCCTGGCGGTGATCGACGGGATGGCGATGGATGCCGAGGCGGCGATCGTGGCGCCCGATCTCGCCACGCTGGACCTCTATTGCGACCGCGTCGCCGCCGCGGTGGGGCGGCTGTCGGTGCGGGCGTTCGGCGATGCCTCGCCGGCGGCGGATGCGGTTGCCCATGCGCTGGGCCGGGCGCTGCAACTGACCAATATCCTGCGCGACGTGGCCGAGGATGCCGCGCGCGGGCGGCTCTATCTGCCGCGCGAGTTCCTCGATGCCGCCGGGGTGCCCGCCGACCCGGCGGCGGCGCTGCGCGCGCCGGGGCTGGCGGCGGCCTGCGAGCCGGTGGCGCGCATGGCCGAGGGGTATTTCGCCGCCGCCTTCGCCGCCATGCGCCAGTGCGACCGGCGCGCGATGGCCCCGGCGCGGCTGATGGCGGCTGGATACCGCGAGA
>JAKAZX010000420.1 GCA_021826485.1 Pseudomonadota bacterium
CACGGCGTTGTCGATCTCGGTGCCGTGGCGCGCGCCGATGCTGCGCGCCGCCGCCATCGCGCCGGCCAGCGCCTCGGCGTCGTCGCGCTCGATCACCAGATGCAGGGTGAAGGCGTGGTCCTTGAGGAACCCCGTGCCCGCGGCAGCGACCGACAGCGCATCGCGCACGCCGCCGAGCAGCCCGCGCCCCGCCGCGGCGACCTGGCCGAGAATCTGCAAGCCTTCGCTGATGCGGTTCACGCTCGCCGAATGCTCGGCCTTGGTGCGGTCGATGCCGAAACCCTCGGCGACCAGCCGCGCACGCGCCAGCTCCACCTGCGCCGCCGCCATCGCCTGGATGGTCGGGAAGCCGAAGGACAGGAAGTCCATCGCCGCCGGTTCGGGGATCAGGCGCAGCGTGGCGGCGAGCTTGAGGCCGAAGGCGCCGTTGTCGCCCAGGAACAGGCCGGTCAGGTCCGGCCCGCCTTCGCGCGTGAACGGCGTGGTGCCGCTGCGCCCGCCGGAGCCGGTGGTGACGATGCTGCCGTCGGCCAGCACGGCGGAAACGCCGAGCACGCTTTCCGCCACCGTGCCGTGGCGGGCGGAGCCGAAGAACGCGCTGTTCTGCGACAGCGCCCCGCCGACGGTCGCGTTGACGCCCGACAGCGGCCCCCAGTACGGCGTGCGCATGCCGCTGCCCGCCAGCGCGCCGGCGAGTGCCGCCCAGGTGCAGCCGGCCTCGACGGTGACATATCCGTCCTCCGCCCGCACTGTCCGCACCGCGTTCATGCGGCGCATGTCGAACACCACCGCATGCTCGCGCGGCGGCAGATAGCCCTTGGTGTAGGACATGCCGCCGCCGCGCGGCACGATCGCGGCATCGGCGGCGGCGGCCAGCCGCACCGCCGCGGCCGCTTCCGCATCGTTCGCCGGCAGCACGATGGCGCAGGGCCGGATGCCCGGCTGCCAGAAGATGTCGTTGGCGTAGAAGCTGCGGCTGGCGTCGTCGTCCAGCACCGCATCGGCGCCGAGGGCGGCGCGCAGGTCGGCCGCCAGCGAATCGGAACGGGTCACTGAAAAATCCTTCAGGCTGCGAGCGGCAGCGGAACGAAGCGGAAGCCGGCGCCGTCGCGCGCGACCCGCCCGGCATGCGGATAGCCGGTGTGGGAGGGAAACAGCACCGCCCCGCTGTCCGCCGCCTCGGCCAGCACGCGGCGTCGGGTGGCGATCGCCGCCGCCGGCACCTCGCAGAAGCGGCTGTTCCAGCCTGGCCGCACGATCTGCATCGGCTGGTGGAACACGTCGGCGGTGAACAGGGCGACCGCCCCTTCGGACTCCACCCGCACCGCGAGCTGCCCGGCGGTATGGCCCGGCACGGCATGGACGGAGACGCCGGGAAGTATGACATCCTTGTCATCAATCAGATCGGCCCGTCTGGCCTCGATGACCGGATCGACGCTGTCGGCGATCACCGGAATCCCCTCCGGATGCAGGCGGGGTCCGCCGTCGGGGTCGCGCCAGTGCGCCAGTTCGGCCCGGCCGATCAGGTAGCGGGCGCGGGGAAAGCTGGGCACCCAGCGCCCGTCCAGCAGCCGCGTGTTCCAGCCGACGTGATCGACATGCAGATGCGTGTTCAGCACATGCGTCACCTGCTCCGGCTGCACGCCGCAGGCGGCGAGCCGGTCCAGATACGGCAGGTTCAGCATGTGGAAGCGCCGGAACGCCGCGTTCGTGCGCGGCTTGTCGTTGCCGCAGCAGGTGTCGATCAGCAGCACCGCATCGCCGATGCGCAGCAGCCAGCTTTGCATGCTCGACATCAGCTTGCCGCTGGCGCGGTCGAAGAATTCCGGCGCGGCAAGCGCGGGATGTTCTTCCAGAACCGCAGGGTCATATTCGGGAAACAGGAAGGCGGGGTCGAAGCCCGGGCCGAGCATTTCTTCGACCCGCAGCACGTCCACCGCGCCGATCCGCGTCCGCCACATCGTCTCCCTCCCGCCGGTTCGGCGGGAGTGTTGGCGGCCCGCGGTTCAGGTGGCAAGGGGGCGCGGACGCTCCCCGGTCACGCCGTCACGGCCGGGCGCGTACTGCGGCTCGGCGAAGCCGTGCGGTGCGCGCCGGCGGTCCCGTTCGGCTTCGCGGGCCAGCTCATCCGCGTCGATGTCGGGATAGAGCAGCGGCATCGGAAACCGGTCCAGGGTCGCGGTGTAGGACAAAGGCATGGGCGTCGTTCCTTTCAGTCGGCGGTCGTTCACCGCAACCTACGCGCGACCGCGCCGGTTCGGATGCGCGCAACCGGACGAATTCTTGTCAGGATAGATAAACATTGCGTGAAAATAATGGCGCCGCGCCGGCAAGCGGATGGCGCGCGCCGCGGATTTCCGCCCCCGCCCGGCTTCCGCCCCCGCGCCGGACGCGCTATCGCCAGCCGCGGGCGGCAGGGAGGGAACGATGGCCGGGCTGTATTTCGAACAGTTTCACGAAGGACAGGTGTTCGAGCACGGGCCGACGCGAACCGTGACCGAAATGGACAACGTGCTGTTCAGCACGCTGACCATGAACCCTCAGCCGCTGCACCTGGACGAGGAATTCGCCCGCCGGACCGAATTCGGCCAGCGCCTGGTCAACAGCCTGTTCACGCTGGGCCTGCTGATCGGGCTGACCGTCGGCGAAACCACGCTCGGCACCACGATCGCCAATCTCGGCATGAGCAAGGTGGAGTTCCCGAAGCCGGTGTTCCACGGCGACACGCTGCGCGCGCGCACCAAGGTCCTGTCCGTGCGCGCGAGCCGCTCCCGCCCCGATGCCGGCATCGTCGAGTTCCTGCACGAAGCGATCAACCAGCGCGACGAGATCGTCGCAAGCTGCGTGCGCGCGGCCTTCATGCGCTGCGCGCCGCGCACGACGCCGGCATGACATCGCTGCATGCCGCAGCCGGCGGCGGCTATGCGGCGTCGCGGAGCGCCGGGGCGGGATAGGCCGGCGCCGGCGCGAAATGCAGCTCGACCACGCTGCCGCGCTGCAAGCCCAGCACCGCCTCCGCCGGCAGCGCCGCATCGCCGTCCGTCCAGCGATGCCGCTCCGCCAGTTCGGCGGCGTGAAACCCGTCCGTCAGCCGCGTATCGTCCCAGCCCAGCACCGCACCGCCCAGCCTCGCGCGATGCAGCGCGATGCCCAGCCGCCGCTGGTCCTGCCCCAGCCCCAGCATCGACGGGATCACCCTGCGCGAGCCGATGCGTAGCGACGCAACCGCCCGCACCAGCCGGAACCGCGCGAAGCCGCGGCGAGTAACCTCGGGGTCAAGACGGATGCCGTCCGCCAGCAGATGCAGGTCCGCATCCGCCGTGCAGTCCAGATCGAGCCGCCCGGCGCGCTCCGACAGCCGCCGCCACACCGCGCGCACAAGCGCATCGTCATGCAGCACCGGCGCGTACGGGGCGACCGGCCCGCCCGGCGGGCGCGTCGCCGCGTTCAGGAAGCGCGCGTGGTTCGCCTCCTCCCGATAGCTCTCCGCCGCCGCTCCCTCGGCCAGCAGCACGTCATGCGTGTCCAGTTCC
>JAKAZX010000421.1 GCA_021826485.1 Pseudomonadota bacterium
GGTGGCGTCCCTGCAGCCGGATGTTGCCGAAATTGACGCCGCTCGATTGCGCGCCGACCGCATCCTTCTCGATCAGCACCACGTCCGCGCCGCGCCGGCGCAGGCAGAACGCCGTCCAGCTTCCGATCAGTCCGCCGCCGATCACGGCGACCGTGCGGTGCGTGGTCACGCTGCGCCGACCATGCCGCGCGCGATCGGCTTCACCGGCGCCTGCGCGCGCAGATGGCCCACCCCCGCCAGCGGAATGCTGGCCTCGGCCGCGATCAGCTCGGCGGCCGCCAGGCCGCAGAACCGGCCCTGGCAGCGGCCCATGCCGCAGCGGGTCAGCGCCTTGCCGCGATTGACCTCCCGCACGCCCAAATCGCGCCGCACCGCTTCGCGCAGTTCGCCCGCGGTGATCGCCTCGCACCGGCACAGCAGCGTCGCGTCGGGCAGCGCCGCGATCCAGTGCGCCGGCCAGGCGAAGGCGTCGGCCAGCCCGCGCTGGAAGCGCCGCCGCCGCTGCACCTCCCGCCGCAGCGCCGCGCGGGCGCGCGCATCCACCGCAACGCCGGTGTCGGCGAGCGCCGCATAGGCCGCGAGCGCGCCGCTCGCCTCCGCCGCGTCGGCGCCGCCGATCGCGCCGCCGTCGCCGGCGACATACAGCGCATCGGCGCAGCGGCCGTCCGCATCCGCTGCCGGCAGGAACTGCCGGCTTGCCGGATCGAAGCGCAATGTCGCGCCCGCGAGTTCCGCCAGTTGCGTCTCCGGCTTCAGGCCGAACCCGGTCGCCACCGCGTCGCAGCCGATCGTCACCGTCTGTCCGCCGGTGTCGAACGCCACACCCTGCACGCGCTGCTCGCCCACGAACTGCCGCAGCCGCACGCCGCTGCGGATCGGCACGCCGCGTCGTCGCAAGGCGGCCATCGCCTGCACGCCGCGCCACAACGTTCGCGCGTCCGCCAGCAGGCGCGGCGCCGCCATCAGCTTGCGGTGCAGTGGCGTCGTGTCCAGCACTGCGGCAACCGTCACGCCCATGCGCACATATTGCAGGGCGGCGATGTAGAGCAGCGGCGAGGCGCCGCAGAACACCACACGGCGGCCGATCGCGCAGCCCTGGCCCTTCAGCAATGCCTGCGCGCCGCCCAGCGTGAACACGCCCGGCAGCGTCCAGCCCGGCAGCGGCAGCGTGCGGTCGGTCGCGCCGGTCGCCAGGATCAGGCGCGTGAAACGCAGCGCCTCCGCCCGGCCGTCGCCGGCGATGTGCAGCGTGCCGCCGTCGATCGCCCAGGCGAGCGTGCCGGGCCGGTACTCGATGTCGGGCCGCAATGCCGCGAACTGCGCATGGATGCGCCGGTAATGCGCCGCCTCGCCGCCGAGCAGCGTATCGAGCGCGGCCTCGTCGCGCAGCCGTCGCCACACCTGCCCGCCGGGCGTTGCATTCTCGTCCAGCAGCACCGGGCGCACGCCGTGCTGCGCCAGCACGCCGGCGGCGGCGATGCCCGCGGGGCCGGCGCCGACGATCAGCACCGTCATGCCGGCCAGCCGGACGGTGCCGCGGTCAGCAGCCGCATGCCTTCGGCAACCGGCGTGGTGCAGGCGCGCAGCCGCGCGCCGGACTCGGTCCACATCCAGCAATCCTGGCACGCGCCCATCAGGCAGAATCCGGCGCGCGGCGCACCGCCGAACTCCAGATGCCGCAGCACGTGGCCGTGCAGCAGCGCCGCCGTCAGCACCGTATCGCCGCTCGCCGCCGTCACGGCGCGGCCGTCGATCGTGCAGCGGATGTCCTGCGGCACCGGCGGCCCGACCCGCACCGTCGTTCCTGCCATCCTGTCCGCGTCCCGCATGCCGGTTGCCGTGCCCGATCTTCCTGCGCGCCGCGGCGCGTGTCTAGGCGTCCGCTGCGTCCTCGCCGATCATGCGGATCACCCGCGCCGGATTGCCGCCGGCGAGCGTGTTCGCCGGCACGTCCCGCGTCACCACCGCCCCCGCCGCGATCACCGCATTCTCCCCCACCGTCACGCCGCCGATGATGATGGCGCCGGCGGCGATCCACGCATTGCGCCCGATCGTGATGGGCCGCGCGGTGACGCCCGTATGCCGCCGCGCGGGCGCGACCGGATGGCCGGAGGTGATGAGGCTGACATTCGGCCCGATCAGCACGTCATCGCCGATGTCGATGCCGCCGAGGTCGTAGAAGGTGCAGTTCTGGTTGATGAACACGCGACGCCCGAGCCGGATGCCGGCGCCGCCGGTGGTGTGGAACGGCGGCACCAGCATGAAGCCCTCATCCGGCATCCGCCCGATCAGGTCGCCGAACAGCGCGCGGATGTCTGCCGCATCGTCGAAGGTCAGCCGGTTGAGCGCCGCGGTGATGCGCGCCGCCCGCCGGATGTCGGCCAGCATGGCCGCCGATTCCGGCGTGCCGCGGGCGATGACGCGGGTGCGGCGGTCAGCGGTCATGCGCGTTTCCTTGCGTCGGTCCGGCATCGCAGGCGGTCCCATCGTCATGGCGAGCCGCAGGCGAAGCAATCCGGTGCTGCCGTGTCGCACGCGCGGCGCCCGACTGGCTTGCTTCGCCGCGCTTGCAATGACGGGCTGAGCCATGCGGCTGCGTGTATCGCATCCGGCACCCGCGCTGAAGCAGTTCCGCGATCCCACCCGCCGACCACCGGCGCGTCAGTCCCGCGCAACAGGGGATTGCCGAAATGATGGTCGATCCGGCCGACCGGCTTTGCCGGTTTGCCGCCGTGGCAATCGAGGCGCAGCTTCGGGCGATCGCGCTCATGGAGTTCCTGATCGACCAGGACGGGCATCTCATGGAGGCGTGATGCATCGCCGGATTCATGCTCGAACGCTCGATTCGCGTTTGCTGGATGACGTGCCCGGGCTTGCGGAAACAAAACGAAAGCCGCGCGGGACGAATTGCCCGCTACCTGCACCGGGTAAGAATCCGCTTGCCCAGGTGGCGGCAATCATGTTCCTGTTACGTTCATGGCTTACCCGCTTGGTCCCGCCGCCTGGCTCCACGGCATCCTGCTCCACTTGCGCGCCGTCATCGCTGCGCGGCAGCCTTCGGCCGGGGCGGCGGCGCCGGTACTGGGGCTGCTGTGGACGCGGCTGCACCGCCTCGCCCGCCGCTTCGCCGCCGCCGTGGCGCGGGTCGAGGCCGGTGAATTCCCCCGCCCGCGTCTCACCGCTGCGCGGCCCGGCAAAAAGCCCTGTCCGGCCTATCAGCGGCTGCCGCAGGGCTTTGCCTGGCTGCATCGGGTGATCCCGGGGGCCGGCTCGGCGGGATCGCAGATCCAGCATTTCCTGGCGCAGCCGGAGACGGTGGCGCTGCTGACGGCCGCGCCGCATCTCGGCCGGCATCTCCGTCCGCTCTGCCGGATGCTCGGGGTCCCGCCGCCGCCGGCGCTGCGGCCGGCGGAACCGCCGCAGCGGCCGGCCGTCCCGCGCCGCCGGGCAGCCTCCCGTCCGGCGCCGGTCGCATCGCCGCCCGCGCCGCCATCCGCCGCGC
>JAKAZX010000422.1 GCA_021826485.1 Pseudomonadota bacterium
CGGCAGACACCCGCCCACCGGCACGGGAACCAGCCAATGCTCCCATTCCGCGTCCCACACGCGCACGAACCAGTAGCGTCCGGCCGGCTCCACATCGGCGTATCCGCGCGCCAGCAGCTCCGCCCCCGTCACCTTGCGCCGCTCGGTCACCCGCGCCAGCGTGTCCGGCGCGTCGGGCTGCCATTCCGGCGTCAGATACAGGCTGGGCAGCACCTGGCAGAACACGCGCCCGCCCAGCACCCGCAGCAGAACGGCGACGGATCCGACCGAACCGTGCAGCGCCGCATCCAGCATCACCGCGGCCAGGTTCGCGTCCTGCACGATCTCCTCCAGCGCCGCGCGGGTCGCCGGATCGTCGCAGTCCAGCGCGGGGAACTGCCCCTCCCCGAACACCAGGGACAGCGTGTCGTCCACGACGATCCGGGCCAGCGGATAGCGCACGCTCGGCCGGCGGTTGCGCAGCGGGATGTATTCGCCGCCGGCGCTGCGCTCCTCATGGAACTCGTAGGGTAGCGCATCGTACAGGCGGCCTTCCAGCACCCGCGTCAGCAGGTCCAGCCGCCTGGTGCGCGCCGGATAACCCGGGTCCGTCGGGATCAGCGAGGCGATGGTGTCGAACATGCGGGCTCCGTCATGCCGGCGGCGGCCGGCCAAAAGAAAAGGGGCAGCCCTGCGGCTGCCCCCGGTCGCCGGAACCCGCGCCTTGTGGCGTCAGGTGCGGCGGCGGCGTGCGACGAGGCCGAGGCTCAGCAGCCCGGCGGCAAGCACGGTCATCGCGGCCGGCTCCGGCACCGCCGTGGTGGTGGAGGAGAACGACAGGTTGGTGTGGCCGCTGCCGAGCTGGGTGGTCAGCTCGAACGTGCCCGGCGTCGCCGCAAACCCGCTCAGCGTTGCGGTGCCATGCCCGATGATCGTCAGGGTCGTCGGCGTCTGTTGCACGGTCTCGCTGGTCATGTCGAACGTGCTCGTATCGCCGTTCGCCATCGCCACGTAGACGCACCCCGCGCCGCAGCCGAGGTTGCTGCCGCTGTCCAGCGTGTGATACGAGATCTTGGACCCTTGATGCTCGAACGTGACGCTGCCGCCGCTGCCCAGCTCGGTGAAGCTGCCGGTTTCGCCGAACGCGCTCAACGAGCTGCCGGGGTCGAATTCCACGGTCATGGTCGTGCCGTTGACGTTCGCATAACCGGTCAGCGATAGTTCGCTGCCGGTGGAAATCAGCATCGGGGTAGCGTGTGCTCCAAGGCTGAAGCCCGCCGCCAACGCCGTCACGGCAAAGCCAATTGCCAGATTCCGCATCACCTTCTCCCCCAGGGTTCGTTCCGAACCGACGTCAACATGAAGTTCTGGCCAGGATAGTGTGATTGCCGATCCGTTGTTCTTGCCGAACCCGTGAGGCGAGATAGCGATTGCGTGAACAGGACTGCACCGGGTCCGCTCACCGCGCCCCCTCACCGCGCCATGAAGGAAATCGCGAGCCGCCGCGCGGGCGTGTCCGCCAGCAGGGCGAACCCGCGCGCCAGCGCATCCACCTGGTCGTCCTTCCGGCCGCCCGGAAACTCCCGCAATTCATCCAGAAACGCCCGGTTCCACCCGGCCCGCAGCAGCGCCACCTGGCCGGCCGCCACGGCGCCGGCAACGGGGGTCGCGCGGGTCAGCTTCGATCCGCTTTCCGGCCCCGCCGCAACCCGGAACCCCGCCAGCAGCCCCGACAGCCACACCACCTGCTGCTTGCCCGCCTGTCCGGGGTCCTGCGGCAGCCCGACCACCACGTCGCGGCCGTCCAGCCGCGCCGTCTGCACGATCGCCTGCCCGACCTCGTTCGGCCCGGTGCGTAACCGCTGCACGTCCAGCACGACCAGCCTGCCGTCCTCCATCCGCCCCAGCTTCACGCCCACGGTCCAATCCGGGTCGCGCGTGCCGCCGCCGAGCGCGGTTGCCGCCAGGTCCCAGGCCCGCACCTCCTGGCGGCATGCCGGCGCCTCCTCCAGCACGGTGATCCGTCCCACCTGGAACAGCGCTTCGGCGTCGGAGCGGGGCCGCTGCTGGTACAGCGCGGACCATGCGCGCGGCCCCAGCATTGTCCGCCGCCGCTTGAGCGCCGTCAGGTCCTCCTGCGCCGGCCACAGCGGGGTGCCCGGCGGGCGGTGCAACGGATCGTCCGCATCCTCCGCCAGCGCCGGCAGGATCAGCCGGCGCCAGCCTTCATCGCCAGCCAGGATGCGGCCGGCCAGATCGTCCTCATGCCAGCGGGTCATCACCAGCACGATGCGCCCGCCGGGCGACAGCCGCGTCGTCAGATCGGCGCGGAACCAGTCCCACAGCGCGTCCCGCGCCGCGGCGCTGTCCGCCTCCGCCCAGGATTTCACCGGGTCGTCGATGACAATCAGGTCGGCGTGCCGCCCGGCCAGCGGCCCGCGCACGCCGACGCCGAAATACCCGCCACCCGCCTTGGTGGCGAAGCGTGCCGCCGCCCGTTCATCGCGGGCGATGGCGGCATCCCCGGCATCCGGCGCCGCCGCCAGCAGCGCGCGCACCTGCCGGCCGAAATGCGCCGCCAGTTGCTCGGTGTGGCAGGCGGCGATGATCCGGCTGCGCGGCCGGCGCAGCAGGTGCCACGCCGGGAAGATCACGCTGGCGAAGCTGCTCTTGGCGCTGCCCGGCGGCATCGTCACCAGCAGCCGGTCACTCCGCCGCCCCGCCAGATCGGCCAGTTCGCGCAGCAGCAGCCGGTGATGCGCCGCGACGGCCTGCCGCCGCTCGCGCAGCACCAGGCGTGCCCATGGCAGCAGCGTCATGCCGGTCCCGAGAGAGGCGGGGGCGTCGTTCCCGCATGCCGCCGATCATGTCGGAAGTTCTACCCGAAACCGGGGCGAGTGGGCAAGTGGTTCTAACGTTCTCTGACACGCCCTCTGTCACTGTGGCCGATCCGCAACAGCCCCCGCCGCCATCGCCTGCGCCATCCGCACCGCCGCGCGCAGGCTGTCCGGCCGCGCCCGTCCGGTGCCGGCCAGGTCGAACGCCGTCCCGTGGTCCGGGCTGGTGCGCACGAAGGGCAGGCCCAGCGTCACGTTCACCCCCTGGTCCAGCCCGAGATACTTCACCGGGATCAGCCCCTGGTCGTGGTACTGCGCCACCACGGCATCGAACTCCCCGGCGCGGGCGCGGGCGAACACGGTATCGCCCGGCCAGGGGCCGCTTGCCGCGATGCCCGCCGTGCGCGCCGCGGCAACGGCCGGGGCGATGATGTCGCGGTCCTCGGTGCCGAACAGCCCGTCCTCGCCGGCATGCGGGTTCAGGCCGGCGACCGCGATGCGGGGCCGGGCGATGCCCATGCGGCGCAGTGCGGCATCCGCGAGCCGGATCGCCCGCCCCTCCGCCGCCGGCGTCACCAGCCGCACCGCCTCGGCCAGGGCCACGTGGATGCTGACCAGCACGACGCGCAATTCGTCGTTCGCCAGCATCATCGCAAACTCGC
>JAKAZX010000423.1 GCA_021826485.1 Pseudomonadota bacterium
AGCAGGCAGGACAGGTCGCGGGTGCGATAGCGGATCACCGGCATGGCCTGCCGCGACAGCGACGTGAACACCAGTTCCCCCGGCGTGCCGTCCGGCAGCACCGCGCCGGTTTCCGGGTCGATGATCTCGGGGTAGAAGTGGTCTTCCCAGATATGCGGCCCATCCTTGCTTTCGACGCATTCGCTGGCCACGCCCGGCCCCATGACTTCGGACAGTCCATAGATGTCCAGGGCATCGATGCCGAAGCCCTGTTCCAGCTCGGTGCGCATCGCCTCGCTCCAGGGTTCGGCGCCGAAAATGCCGGTGCGCAGGCCGTATGCGCGCGGGTCGTGGCCCTGGGCACGGAATTCGTCCAGGATCACCAGCGAATAGCTGGGCGTCGCCATCAGGATGTCGGGGCGCAGATCGCGGATCAACTGCACCTGTCGCGGGGTCATGCCGCCGGAGACCGGGACGACGGCGCAGCCCAGCCGCTCCGCCCCGGCATGTGCGCCAAGCCCGCCGGTGAACAGCCCGTAGCCATAGGCGACATGCACGGTCATGCCGCTGCGCCCGCCGGCAGCGTAGATCGAGCGTGCAACCAGCTCAGCCCAGTGGTCGAGGTCCATCAGTGTCGAACCGACGACCGTCGCGCTGCCGGTGGTGCCGGAGGACGCGTGCAGCCGTCGAATATCCTCCCGCGGCACCGCGAACATGCCGAACGGATAGGCGTCGCGCAGATGCTGCTTGGTGGTGAAGGGAAATTGCCGCAGGTCCGACAGGTCCCGGCAGTCGTCCGGATGTACGCCGGCGGCATCGAAGGCACGGCGATAATGCGGAACGTTGTCATAGGCGTGCCGCAACGACCAGCGCAGCCGCAGAAGCTGAAGCGCCGCCAGTTCGTCCCGCGAGGCGGTTTCGATCGGTTCGAAGCCGGACACCGCTTCCTCCGTTGCTTGCGGGAAGCGTAGAGCAGGCGGGCCGCGCGCGCCAGGGTTTCAGGCCACTGCGGCGTCCGCCTCCGCCAGCACGGCGGCGATGGCCGCCTGCACCGCCGCGATCTGGCGTTGCCGCCAGCCGCCCGGCACCGCGCGCAACTGCGGCAGCGCGGCGGCGAAGGCCGCAGCCTCCGCCTGCATGCCCGGCCCCCAGCGGGCGCGGAAGATGCGCGGTGTCGCGGCCATCAGTGCCTGCCGCATCGCCAGGGGTGCGCGCGCCACCGCGAAAATCTCCAGATGCGCATGTACGGTCGTGATCAGCGGCGTCATCCAGGACAGGTCGGCCAACGGGTCGTCGTGCGGCAGGCCGTGCTGCGCCGCCTCGGTTGCCGCGCGGGCGATCTGCGGCACAGGCTTGCCGCCGTCGCGCCGGAGGTACAGCGGCGCCGGCACGTGCCGGATTTCGCCATGCAGCGCCAGTTCCGCCAGCACTGCATGGTCCCACCCGGCCATCAGCCGGAAGCGCGCCAGCCGCTCGGTCGCCCGACGCCGGAAGATGCCCCAGAAGGACGGCGCACTCGTGTAGCGCGCCATCACGTGCTGCGCGCGCGCCACCGGGTCGGTGCCGATCGCATGCAGGCGGTGCGTCTCGGGATAGAGATATCGGACCTGCCCGCTGCCGGAGAACACCGCGCCCACGGCGTGGCACATCGCGCAGCCGGGATGTTCCAGCATCACCGCCATGACCCGGGCGACGAAGTCCGGCGCCAGCAGGTCGTCCGCGGTCTTGGGCATGACGAACTCCGCCTCCCCCTGCGCGAAGGCGCGGGCGCAATTGGCCGCAAGCCCCGCATCGACGTGCCGGCGCAGCAGCCGGATGCGCGGCACCTCCGCCGCATAGCGCTGCGCGATCGCGGCCGTCGCGTCGGTGGAGGCATTGTCGATCACCGTCAGCGTCAGCGCCGGCCAGGTCTGCGCCAGCACGCTTTCGATGGCGGCGCCGATCGTCGCCGCGCCGTTGCGCACGAACAGGTTCACATCGACGCTCGGCAGGGTCATGCGGCGGCGCACGCCTCCCGCCACACGCGGCGCAGGGCGGCGCCGAGATCGTCGGCGAAACGCCGGGCGTCGCAGAGCGGGCTGGTAGCGACGCGCGCGCGCATGCCGGCGCGAAGCCGCGCGAGGGCGGGGATGTCGGCCGCCGCCGCCGCCGCGATCTCGACATATCCGGCGGTGTCGGCGGCGATCCAGTCGGGCAGCCCGACATTGTGCAGATGGCTCGCCGAATGCCGCCCGGCGAAGCTGCGCCCGGCCAGCGCCACGACCGGAACGCCCTGCCACAGCGCTTCGCACGTGGTCAGGCCGCCGGAATAGGGGAAGCTGTCCAGCATGATGTCCACGTCGGCATGCTGGAGAAGCTGCGCCCGGTGGCCGGTGGCGCCGCGCAGATCGAGCCGCGCGGGATCGATCCCGCAGGCCGCGAAGGCGGCGGCGCAGCGATCGGCCAGCACCCGGTCGCTGAACTGGTAGGCCTTCACTACCATGCGCGCATCCGGCACGCGCCGCAGCACCGCCGCCCAGCAGGCGATGGTTGCCGGCGTCACCTTGGCGAGGTTGCCGAAATTGCCGAAGGTGACATGGCCGCGCGCCGCCGCCGGCGCTGGCGCCACGTCCGGCGCGTAGGCGGGTGGGCTGAAGCAGGCATAGCCGTGCGGCAGGCGCAGCAGCCGCTCGCTGTAGCAGGGTTCGTATCCCTCCGGCGTTTCCCAGCGGTCGGTCAGGAACCAGTCCATTTCCGGCAGGCCGGTGGAGGCCGCCTGATTGCCGACCCATTTGATCTGCACCGGCGCCGGCCGTTCGGCGCAGGCGGTCAGCATTCCGTCATCGCCCCAACCGCCGAGGTCGATCAGGATGTCGATGTGCTGGGCGCGCGCCGCCTCGGCGATCGCCGCGGGCGCCAGCCGGGCAATGTCGTGCCAGGACGCGGCGCAGGCGCGAAACCGCTGCTGCACGGCGTCGTCGGTGATGGCGCCGGACAGACAGACGATGTCGAACGCGCGGCGGTCCAGGGCCTCGAAGGCGGCGATGGTGAGCCAGCCCACCGGGTGCGTGCGCAGCTTGCTGGACAGCAGCCCGATGCGCAGCCGCTTGTCCGGCGCGCGCGGCTTCGGGGGCGGCGGCAGGTGGCGTAGCAGTGTCGCCGCGGCGCGTTCCCCGATGGCCCGCAATTCCTCGGGCGTGCCGGCGTCGTCATAGACCAGCGCGGCGCCCAGGGTGCGCCAGGCGAGGTGCATGTCCGGCGCGATTTCGGTCGCCCGGCGCGCCGCCGCAACGCCCTCGCTCTGCCGCCCCATCAGCACCAGCGCGTTGGCGAGGTTGCACAGCAGCGCCGGGTGCTCGCCATGCGTGTGCAACAGGCTGGTGAGGTGGTCGTGCGCCTCGCGGTGCTGATGCAGGCGGGTGAGGGTGGCCGCCAGGTTGTTGCGCAGTGCGAGGTCGTGCGGCGCGAGCGCCAAAGCGTGGCGCAGCGCGGGCAGGGCCGGGCGGGGATCAGATCGGA
>JAKAZX010000424.1 GCA_021826485.1 Pseudomonadota bacterium
GCTGCGGCGCCGCCGGCCGGGGCGCGGCCGGGGAGGCCGGGCGCTCGGCGCGCGGGGGCGGCGGCGGGGGGGCGCGAAGACGGTCACGCGGCGCGGGGTCCAGCGCCTCGTCCGCCCCCCACTCGATCTGCAAGCGCAGCATCGCCAGCGCGTCCATGCCGGGTCTGATGCGGCCGTGGGAAGTTTTGCGCAAGCCGCGCCGCCCGCCTATGAGTGGGCAGGCGCGGGGGGCTGGAATGACGCGGGAGACGATGGAGTTCGATGTGGTGATCGTCGGCGCCGGCCCCTCCGGCCTCGCCGCCGCGATCCGCCTGCGCCAGCTCGCCCCCGATGCGACCATCTGCGTGGTGGAGAAAGGGGCGGAGGTCGGGGCGCATATCCTCTCCGGCGCCGTGATCGAGCCGCGCGCGCTGGCCGAACTGCTGCCGGACTGGCAGGCGCGCGGCGCGCCGCTGACCACCCCGGCGGCGGAGGACCGGTTCGTCTACCTCACCGCCACCCGCGCGATGCGGCTGCCGACCCCGCCGCAGATGCACAACCACGGCAATTTCATCGGCAGCCTGGGCGATCTCTGCCGCTGGCTCGGCCGCGAGGCGGAGGCGCTGGGGATCGAGATCTACCCCGGCTTCGCCGCCGCGGAGCTGCTGGAGGAGGATGGGCGCATCGTCGGCATCGCCACCGGCGACATGGGCATCACGCGCAGCGGCGAACCCGGCCCCAACCACCAGCCGGGCATGGAACTGCGCGCCGCCTACACGATCTTCGCCGAGGGCTGCCGCGGCAGCCTGAGCAAGCGGCTGATGCAGCGCTTCGCGCTGCGCGACGGCTGCGACCCGCAGACCTACGGCCTCGGGATCAAGGAATTGTGGGAGGTGCCGGCGGCGCAGCACCGCAAGGGGCTGGTGATCCACACGCTCGGCTGGCCGATGGACAGCGCCACCTATGGCGGGTCGTTCCTGTATCACTGGGGGGAGAATCTCGTCTCCTACGGCTTCGTCGTCGGCCTGGACTACCGCAATCCCTGGCTGTCGCCGTTCGAGGAGATGCAGCGGCTCAAGACGCATCCCTATCTGCGCCCGCATTTCGCCGGCGGCCGGCGCATCGCCTATGGCGCCCGCGCGCTGAGCGAGGGCGGGTTCCAGTCGATCCCGCGTCTGACCTTCCCGGGCGGCTGCCTGATCGGCGATGCCGCCGGCTTCCTGAACGTGCCGAAGATCAAGGGCACGCATGCGGCGATGAAATCCGGCATGCTGGCGGCGGAAGCGGTGGCGGCGGCGCTGACGGGCGGGCGGCCGGCGGAACCCGAAGCGTATGAGCGGATGTTCCGCGAATCCTGGCTGTGCGGGGAGCTGCATGGCGTGCGCAACATCCGCCCCGGCTTCGCCCGCTTCGGGATGTATGGCGGCCTCGTCAACGCGGCGCTGGATACCTATGTCCTGCGTGGCCGCGCGCCCTGGACGCTGCGCCACCCGCATGCCGACAACGAAGGAATGGCGGACGCCGACAAGGCCCCGCGCATCGACTATCCGAAGCCGGACGGCACGCTGACCTTCGACCGCCTGTCATCGGTGTTCATCAGCAATACCAACCACGAGGAAGACCAGCCGCCGCATCTGCGGCTGCGCGACCCGGACGTGGCGATCCGCGTCAACTGGAACCGCTACCGCAGCCCGGAAACCCGCTATTGCCCGGCCGGGGTTTACGAGATCGTCGGCGCCGATGCAGGGGCGCCGCAGTTGCAGATCAACGCGCAGAACTGCGTCCACTGCAAGACCTGCGACATCAAGGACCCGACACAGAACATCGACTGGGTGACGCCGGAGGGCGGCGGCGGCCCGGTCTACCCGAGCGGGATGTAAGGTATTCGGTAGCGCCCATGACGATCCGCTGATAGGATTCTGCAATGCAGCATGCTCGTTCCTTCCGGCGCTCGGTGTTCCTGGCGCTGTCTCTCCTCTCCGCGTGCGCCGCCGCCGAGCCTTCTGCCGGCGGTCCGCAGGCGCGGGCGCAGGACCCGGCCGGCGGCACGGCCGGCGCCATCGGCCCCTTCCTGATCGGCCGCGTGGCGAGCATGGAGGGCGATTTCGGCACCTCGGCCGACGAGTTGCTGAAGGCCCTGTCGCGCGACCCGACCAACCAGGAGTTGCGCCAGCAGGCCTTCCTGTCCGCCCTGCTGGCGGGTCGGCCGGAAGCGGTGCAGATCGCCCGCGACCTGCCCAACAACCAGGCCGCGCGGATGCTGCTGGCCAATGCCGACGCCCGCGCCGGCAACTGGGACGCGGCGCAGCAGCGCTATGCCGAGCTGCCGAAGCAGGGCCTGCCGCAACTGCTGGCGCCGCTGCTGGTCGCCTGGTCGCAATACGGCGCCGGGCACCCTGACGCGGCGCTGGACACGCTGCACCCGTATGAGCAGAGCCAGCAGTTCCGCGCCGTCTACGTCTTCCACGCCGCCATGATCGCCGATCTGGCGGGGCGGGAGGCCGAGGCCGGGCGGCTTTATGACACCGCGCAGGCGGCGTTCGGCGCCCCCAACCTCGACGTGTCGCGGGCGATGGCAAGCTGGCAGGCGCGCGGCAGCCATCCGGAGGATGCGCGCCGCACCCTGGCCGCGCTGGCGGAGTTCGGCGACGATCTGGCGGTGGCGGTGCCCCGGCTGCAGGCCGACATGGCCACCCGCCCGGTGCGCAAGGCCACCGACGGCATCGCCGAATCCTACGTCGCCCTGGCGGCGGCGCTGCGCCAGCAGGATGCCGAGGAGTTCGCCGCCATCCTGCTGCGCCTCGCGCTCGACATGCGGCCCGATCTGACCACCGCGCGGCTGCTCTCGGCCGATCTGCTGGCGCAGAACAAGCGGCCGGATGCGGCGCTGGCGATCCTGGCGCCGGTGCCGGCGAGCGACCCGCTGGCCGCCGTGGTCGATCTGCGCCGCGCCACGTTCGAGGACCGCAGCGGCGACAGCGCCAGCGCGCTGCGGCTGCTCGCCCGGCTGGAAACCGACCTGCCCGACAGCCCCGAACCCTGGGCGCTTGCCGGCGCCATCCTGCGCGGGCAGCACCGCTATGCGGAGGCGGTGACCGCCTATGACCATGCGGTGGCGCTGATCCCCGACCCGACGCGCAGCAACTGGCCGCTGTTCTACGAGCGCGGCATCGCCGAGGAGCGCGCCCACCAGTGGCCGAAGGCGGAAGCCGACTTCCAGCACGCGCTGCGGCTGTCGCCGGACGAACCCTTCGTGCTGAACTATCTCGGCTATTCCTGGACCGAGCAGGGCACGCATCTGGCCGAGGCCCGGCGCATGATCGAGCGGGCGGCGGCGGCCCGGCCGAACGACGGAGCGATCGTGGACAGCCTGGGCTGGATCGCCCTGCGCGAGGGCGATGGCGGCCGCGCCGTCAAGGACCTGGAGAAGGCGGTCGAACTGCAACCCGAGGACGCCACGATCAACGGCCATCTTGGCGACGCCTACTGGGC
>JAKAZX010000425.1 GCA_021826485.1 Pseudomonadota bacterium
TGGGGCAACCTCGCCTTCAACCCGCTGTCGGCGCTGACCGGCGCGACGCTGGACCGGCTGACCGGGCAGCCCGATCTGCGGGCGGTGGCGCGGGCGATGATGCTGGAGGGCCAGGCGGTGGCGGAGGCGCTGGGCGTGCGCTTCGCGATCGATGTGGACAAGCGCATCGCCGGCGCGGCCGAGGTCGGGGCGCACCGGACCTCCATGCTCCAGGACCTGGAGCGTGGCCGGAAGCTTGAGATCGATGCCCTGCTTGGCGCGGTGGTGGAACTCGGCCAGCTTGCGGGCGTGGCGACGCCGATCTGCGGGCACATCCTGGCGCTGCTGCGGGAACGGGCGCTCCAGGCGGGGTGCAACCCGGCCTAGCATAATGCCGGGTGATCCATAGATGAAGCTTCGGCAAGGCAACTTGTGCCCGGCGCAATCGTTGCCATTACAAGCCAACAGGGTGCCGGCAGGGAGAGGCTCGTGTCCAATACGGTCAGCTTCACTGTCAACAGCGAAGCAAGCTTGGTCAGCGCAATCGACTCGGCCGACGCGCAGACTGCGTCCGGTACGACCTTCGTCATCAACGTGTCATCCGGCGCCGCGATCGGGCTGAACGCCGACCTGCCGGCGGTCAATCTGGTCTCGGGCAATTCCCTCGTCATCAACGGCAACGGCGCGACGCTGCGCGGCGACGGCAATGAGCGAGGATTGTTCGTTTATGCCGGCACGGTCGAGATCGCCAATCTGACGATCAACGACACCGCCGCGGTCGGCGGCAGCGGCGGCAATGGCTGGGAGGGTGGCGGCGGCGGCGCCGGGCTGGGCGGCGGCCTGTTCGTGGGCGCGAATGCCGTGGTGGCGACCGACAACCTCAATCTGGTCGCCAATTCGGCGATCGGCGGCAATGGCGGCCGGGCGAACGGCAACGGCTATTACGGGCTGGGCGGCGGTGGCGGGATGGGCGGCGGTGGCGGCACCGCCGGCCAGTTCGGCTACACCTTCGCCGGCAACCGCTCGGCCAGCGGCGGCGGCGGCGGCGGCGTGGGGCGCGGCGCCCAGGGCTACAGCAGCGGCGTGGCGCCCGGCGCCGGCATCATCCAGGGGGTCACGGAGACCTCGGGGCGCATCTACACCGCCGCGGGCGGCGGCGGCGGCGGGCTGGACAGCGGCGGCGGGGTGAACGCCCTCGGCCAGTCCGGCGGCTTCGGCGGCGGCGGCGGCCCGTACGGCAATGGCGGCTTCGGCGGCGGGGCCGGCGCGTTCGGCAAGACCGGCGGCTGGGGCGGCGGGGGCAGCGGCGGATCGTTCCCCGGCCCGGCCGGGTTCGGCGGCGGCGGCGGGCAGAACGGCGGGTACCAGTCCGCGCCGACCGGCTACGGCTATTACGGGTCCTATTACCGCCGGGTTCCCGGCAAGGCCAATGGCGGCGGCGGGCTGGGGGCGGGGGGCAACCTGTTCGTCCAGCAGGGCGGCGTGCTGTTGCTCTCGGGCGGCGGCAACCTGCTCGGCGGCGTGGTGACGGGGGGCCAGCCCGGCGGCGGCAACGCCGGCCCGGGCGGGGCGCTGGGCAGCGCGGCCTTCCTGCAAGGCTACGGCGTGCTCTATCTCGATCCGACCGCCGGGCAGACACTGACGGTCGCGGGCTCGATCGCCGACCAGTTGGGCGCCGGCTATGGCCCGACGGTGCAGGGCAGCGGCACGCTCGCCGTGTCCGGCGCCGGGACGGTCGTGCTGACCGCGGCGAGCAGCTTCACCGGCGGCACCGCCATGAACGGCGGCACGCTGGCGGTGCAGAATGCCGGGGCGCTCGGCAGCGGCGTGGTCTATTTCGCCGCGGGGCAGGACAGCGTGCTCGATCTGGGTGCCGTGCCGTCCAACACCATCGCCAATTTCGGCTTCGGCGACACGATCATCCTCGCCGCCCGCCCGGCCAGTGTCAGCTACAGCCAGGCGCAGCACACGCTGAGCTTCAGCGGCGGCACGCTGAATTTCGACCCCGCCACGGCGCCGGCGCGCATCGCCTACGATCCCACGACCGGCGCGGTGACGGCGCCCTGCTTCGCCGCCGGAACCCGCATCGCGACTGCCCGCGGGCTGATCGCGGTGGAGCGCCTCGCGATCGGGGACGCAGTGCATCTGGCGGAGGGCGGGACCGCCCCGGTGGTCTGGCTCGGCCACCGCCGCGTCGATTGCCGGCGCCATTCGCGCCCGGCGGACGTGCTGCCGGTGCGCATCGCCGCCCACGCCTTCGGCCTCGGCCGCCCGGCGCATGACGTGTTTCTCTCACCCGACCATGCGGTGTTCGTCGATGGCGTGCTGATCCCGGTGCGCTACCTGCTGAACGACGCGACGCTGCGGCAGGAGCGCGCAGCGCATGTGACATATTGGCACGTCGAACTCGACCGCCACGCCGTGCTGCTGGCGGACGGGCTGCCGGCGGAGAGCTATCTGGACACCGGCAACCGGGCGGCCTTCGCCAATGGCGGCGCGGTCGTCATGGCGCAGCCGGAATTTGCGCGCGGTGTCTGGGCGGAGGCCGGCTGTGCGAAGCTGGTGACGCAGGGGCCGCTGCGCGACCGGGTCTATGCACGGCTGATCGCCCAGGCGCTCGCGCTCGGCTGGCGAATGACGGATGCCGGCGGCGGCGCGGTGGACTGGCACGGGCCGCACCGGCGCGCCGGATAAGCGGCAATGGTACAGAGCAGCTTCAACATCAGCAATCAGGCCGGCCTTGCCAACGTGCTGACGGCGATCGACGTCGCGGGCGCGGACTCGGCCCCCAACACCGCCTACACGATCGACCTGTTCGGGCCGACCATCGCACTGACCGCCGATCTGCCGGCGGTCAATCTCGCCGCCGGCGATTCGCTGCTGATCGTCGGCAACGGCGCGACCTTGCAGGGCGACGGGCAGGAACGCGGGCTGTTCGTCTATGCCGGATCGGTCGCGATCACCGATCTCACGGTTGCCGATACGACGGCGCAGGGCGGCATGGGCGGCAGCCTGAAGCTGGACGGCGGCGGCGGGGGCGCCGGGCTGGGCGGCGGGCTGTTCGTCGCCTCCGCCGGCACGGTCGCGCTTTCGGGGGTGGTGTTCAACGGCAACACCGCGGCCGGAGGACGTGGCGGGAGCGGGCAATATGCCCTTGCCGGCTATGGCGGCGGCGGCGGCATGGGCGGCATGGGCGGTAGCTTCGTCGGGCAGAACGGCGGCGGCGGCATCGGCGTCGGCGCGCTGGGCCAGGGCGGCAAGACGGCGAAATACACGACCATTCCGGGTGGCCCCGGCATCGTGCCGGGCATCCCCGGCGTCGGCGCCGGCCGGGACGCGGTGGGGGCGGGCGGCGGTGGGGGTGGCGCCTATTCCGGCGGCGGTATCGGGCCGTCCGGACGCAATGGCGGGTTCGGCGGCGGCGGCGCGTCCTATGGCGCCGGCGGGTTCGGCGGCGGCGGCCGGGCGCGCG
>JAKAZX010000032.1 GCA_021826485.1 Pseudomonadota bacterium
CGGCGCGCCGAACGCGCGCACCGGCATGAAGGCGGTGTTCGCCGCCCCCGGCAGCTTCATCCCCGGCACCGGCATCACGCTGAAGGTCGGCGAGATTCGCGGCGTGCAGAGTGCCGGAATGCTGCTCTCGGCGCGCGAGATGGGGCTGGGCGACGATCACGCCGGCATCGTTGATCTGCCCGAGGATGCGCCGGTCGGCGAATCCTATGCGCGCTGGGCCGGACTCGATGATCCGGTGATCGACGTGAGCGTGACGCCCAATCGCGGCGATGCGCTGTCGGTGCGCGGCATCGCCCGCGACCTTGCCGCCGCCGGCCTGGGCACGCTGAAGCCCTGGGCGGCGCCGCCGGTGCCCGCGCAATTCGCCAGCCCGCTGCACTGGGCGATCGCGATGCCGGCCGCCTGCCCCTGGGTGCTCGGCCGCACCCTGCGGGTCGCGCGCAACGACGCGAGCCCCCGCTGGCTCGCCGACCGGCTGACCGCGATCGGGCTGCGGCCGATCAACACGCTGGTCGATGTCACCAACTTCTTCACCTTCGATCTCGGCCGCCCGCTGCACGTGTTCGACGCCGCCAAGGTCGCGGGCGGCATGCTGACCATGCGCCCCGGCGCGGGCGAGAGCTTCCGCGCGCTGAACGGCCGCGACTACATCGCGACGGCGGAGGATTGCGTGATCGCCGATGCCGCGGGCGTGCAGTCGCTCGCCGGGGTGATCGGCGGCGAGGCGACCGGCTGCGACGCGGCGACGCGCACGGTGTTCGTCGAATGCGCGCTGTTCGACCCGGTGCGCGTGGCGCTGACCGGCCGCCGCCACCAGATCGTCTCCGACGCCCGCCAGCGCTTCGAGCGTGGCATCGACCCCGCCCTGCTGCCCGATGCCATCGAGGCGGCGACGCGCATGATCCTCGACCTGTGCGGCGGGGCGGCGAGCGAGGTGGTGGCGGCCGGCGCCGAACCGGCGTGGCGGCGCACCGCAACCCTGCGTTTCGCCCGGCTGGCCGGCCTCGGCGGCCTCGCCGTGCCGGCGGAGGAGGCGGTCGGGTCATTGCGGCGGCTCGGCTTCACCGTCGCCGCGCGCGATGCCGAACGGGTGACGGTGAACGTGCCGCCCTGGCGCAACGACATCGCCGCCGCGACCCCGCTCGATCCGGCGCCCGGCCTGGACGTGCGCGTCGCCGCCGCCGGCCGCGACGTGGCGGAGCCGGAGGCCGATCTGGTGGAGGAGGTGCTGCGCCTGCGCGGGCTGGACGCGGTGCCGCCGGTCTCCATGTCGGTGCCCGGCCCGGTGCCGCGCCCGACGCTCACGCCGCGGCAGGCGCGCAGCGCGCTCGCCCGCCGCGTGCTGGCCGCGCAGGGCCTGGCGGAATGCGTCACGTTCAGCTTCATGGCGGCGGAGCAGGCGGCGCTGTTCGGGCCGCCGGACCCCGGATTGCGGCTGGCCAACCCGATCGCCGCCGACCTTGACCAGTTGCGGCCGACCCCGCTCGCCACCCTGCTGCTGGCCGCCCGCCGCAACGCCGCGCGCGGCTGGCCGGATCTGGGCCTGTTCGAGATCGGCCCGGCGTTCCTGGAGGTGCTGCCGACGACGCAGCCCGCCTTCTGCGCGGGGCTGCGGACGGGGGCAACACCGCGGAACTGGGCGGCACCATCGCGCCCGGTGGATGCGATGGACGCCCGCGGCGATGCCGATGCCGTGCTGGCCTCCCTGGGCGTGCCGATGGAGGCGCTGTCGGTGACGGCGGACGCGCCCGGCTTCTACCACCCCGGCCGCTCCGGGGTGATCCGCCAGGGACCGAAGCTGGCGCTCGCCCGCTTCGGCGCGCTGCACCCGCGCGTGCTGGCGGCGCTCGACCTGCCCGGTCCGGTCGTGGCGTTCGAAGTGTTCCTGGACGCGATCCCCGACCCGAAGCGGCGCCGCCGTGCGCCCCCCGATCTGCCGCCGTTCATGCCGCTGCGCCGCGACTTCGCCTTCGTGCTGGCCGATGACGTGCCGGCGGAAGCGGTACTGCGCGCCGTGCGCGGGGCGGAGCGGACGCTGATCGCAGGCGTTGCGCTGTTCGATGTCTATGCCGGCCCACCGCTGGAGGCGGGGCAGAAATCGCTCGGCGTGGAAGTGACCCTGCAACCGCGTGACCGCACGCTGGCCGAGGCGGAGATCGAGGCCGCCGCAGCGCGGATCGCCGCCGCAGTGGCAAAGGCGACGGGCGGCCGGCTGCGCTGATGGAAGCGGCGCTGGTCCGCACGGTGCTGGCCGATCCGCGGCCGGTCCGCGCGCTGCGCGAGCAGATCGAGGCGCTGCTGCTGGACCACACCGCGGCCGCCGATGCGCTGGCGGTCGGGCTGTTCGAGTGCGTGTTTCACCGCCTGCCGCCGTTCGCCGACGCCGAATTGCTGCGGGTCGCCGCCGAGGCGCACCGCCGGCTCGGCCGGACGGAGGCGGGGTGGCTGCTGGACGGGGTGGCGGCGCAGATCACCACCCCCCTGCCCTGCCCGGACGGCGCGGACGAAGCGCGGACCATCCTGGCACAGCCCGATCCGGGCGCGTGGCTGCTCGCCGCGCTGGAACGGCATGCCGCGGCCGGCGCGTGGGAACAGGCGCACGCAACCATCCGCGCCGTCTGGCCCAGCCTGCCGCCGGTCGGGCATTTCTGGGTCTATCAGCGCATGGCGGAGGTCTATGACCGGCTGAGCCGGCCCGCTGCGACCCGCGTGATGGACCTGCTGACCATCCAGTTCTCCCCCGCCGACAACGGGACGGAAGGCGCCTATCGCCGGCTGCTGGACGGATTCCGCGCGGCCGGCCGCGCCCGTGCGGCGGCCGAACTGGTGCTGTTCCAGCGCGCCGCCCTGCCCGCCGTCACGATGATCGCCGATGACGCGCTGGCGGCGCTGCGCGCCGCGGCTGGCCCGCTCGCGGCCGGCGCGCCCGCGCCGGGGCGGGTGCACGCGATCTTCCCGGCCGAGACGCGCCTGCCGCAGACCTGGCAGAGTTTCAATGGCATCCCGCAGAGCATGATCCCGCTGACCGCGCCGATGCAGCGGCCGGCGGTCACCATCACCGAGATCGCAGACGCCGTCGTGCTGGTCGAGCACGATCAGGTCGCGGTGCTGGACGCGCAGGGCATGCTGCTGACGGAACTGTCGGTCGGAAGGCTGCCGGCGCTGCTGCCGCACCGTTTCGCCACCCTCGCGCGCGCCGGCGCCGCCCCGGCGGAGCAGCGTCTGGACCTGGCGGTGCTGGTGAGCGACGAATTCCCGGCACCGAATGTCTGTCACTTCCTGTTCGACCATGCGAGCCGGCTGCTGCTGTATCGCCGCGCCGGCATCGACCTGGCCGCGGCGGCGGCGATCGGCCCGGCGCTGCGGACCGAGTTCCAGACCGAGACCGTCGCGCGCATCGGCGTCGGCGCGTGGCATGCCACGGACGCCCCGGCGCAGTTCCGTGTCCGCCGCCTGCTGGTCAGTTCCAACTGCCGGCATGTGCGGCACACCGCCCATTGGGGCGCCGGCTGGGCGGTGGCGAGCGTGCGCGCGCTGTTCGACCTGGTGCCGCACGCGCCGCGCCGGCGGCTGCTGGTATCCCGCGCCGATGCGCCGACCCGCCGGATCGTCAACGAGGATGCGCTGGAGGCGCTGCTGGCGCCGCACGGGTTCGAGCGGATCGTGCCCGGGCGGATGCCGTTCGCCGCACAGATCGCGGCGTTCCGCGATGCCAGCCACATCGTCGCGCCGCATGGCGGCGGGCTGGGCAATCTGATGTTCTGCGCACCGGGAACGGAAGTGCTGGAAATCCTGCACCCGCAATACGGCACCTGGAGCTACGCCATCTCCATGCCGGCGCTGGGCATCGCGTACCGGACGCTGGTGGCGGCGGACGGCGAATCCGAAGCCGCCGAGTTCAACGATCCGAAATGGCCGCTGCCGGAACGCCATGCCAGCATGCACCGCTCCATCCGCGTCGATCCGGCCGATCTGCGCCGCTGGCTCGCCGTCTCCGGCGCGCTATAGGCCGCCGCCGCGATAGCGGCGCTGGAACCGGTCCCCCAGCCGGGTGAGCAGTTCGTAGCCGACCGTCCCCGCCTCGGCGGCCACCGCGTCCACATCGCAGTCCGGGCCGATCAGGTCGAGCAGCGTGCCGGGCGCCAGCGCCCCCTCCGGCACGGCGGAGGCGTCCAGCGTGATGCTGTCCATCGACACCCGCCCGACCAGCTTCAGCCGCACCCCGCCGAGCCACGCCCCGGCGCGGTTGGACAGCGCGCGCGGCAGCCCGTCGGCATAGCCGATGCCGAGCGTCGCGATGCGGGCGGGCGCCCCCGCCCGCCAGGTGTGGCCGTAGCCGACCGCGGCGCCCGCCGGAATCTCCCGCACCTGCACCACCGGCGCCTGCAGGCGGATCACCGGCCGCATCGGGTTGGCGCCGGCCGCCGGGTTGATGCCATAGAGCGCCGCGCCGGGCCGCACGAGGTCGAGGTGATAGGCGGGGCCGAGGAACATCCCGAACGAGGCGGCGAGGCTCGCCGCCGCCCCGGGAAAGTGCCGCCGCACCTCCAGCAGCACGGCAAGCTGCGCGGCATTGGCCGGATGCCCGACCTCGTCGGCGCAGGCCAGATGGCTCAGCAGCAGCCGGATATCCAGATCGGGGCGGGCGGCAAGCTGCGCCGCCTGCGCCGCCGGCAGGCCGAGCCGCGCCATGCCGGTATCGACTTGCAGGCCGGCCGGCAGCGGCGCGCCCTGCGCCCGGCCGAATTCCGCCCAGGCAGCGGCCTGCGCCAGGCTGTTCAGCACCGGCACCAGCCGGTGCGCGGCGAAGCCCGGCGCGGCGCCCGGGGCCGGCCCGTGCAGCACCAGGATCTCCGGCCCGGCGCCCAGCACGCGGCGCAGCGCCACCCCTTCCACCAGATGGGCGACGAAGAATTGCCCGCAGCCGGCGGCGGCGAGCGCCGGGGCGACGGCGGCGGCGCCCAGCCCGTAGGCATCCGCCTTCACCACCGCCGCGCAGTCGGCGGGCCGGGCGCGCGCGGCCAACATCCGCCAGTTCGCCACGATCGCGTCGAGATCGACCGTCAGCACGGCGGTCCCGCCCAGATGCTCCGCCGCCAGCGTCCGTTGCAAGGCGCCCATCACCACCGCTCACAGCCTGTCCGCGCCGTTCATGCTAGCGTCCGCCTACCGTGTCGCAGCAGCGAATTCGTGATTCCGCCGCCGCGTCCCCGACCATGTTCCCCCGGTGCCGAGGAGACTGCCGATGCCGCTTGGATCCGACCCGCTGCCGCCGCGTGGCACCACCGACCTGGCGGCGGAGGTGCGGACCATCCTGGACGGGTTCGGCCTGCCCCGCGAACGCTTCGCCACCGGCAGCCGCAGCGTCCGCTCGCCGATCGATGGCACGGTGATCGGCACGGTGCCGGACCTGACGGCGGCCGAGGTCGCGGCGGCGATCGGCACGGCGCACGCGGCGTTCCTGCGCTGGCGCGGCGTTCCCGCACCCCGGCGGGGCGAGCTGGTGCGGCTGCTGGGGGAGGAGCTGCGGGCCAACAAGGCGGCGCTGGGCCGGCTGGTGTCGATCGAGGCGGGCAAGATCCTCTCCGAAGGCCAGGGCGAAGTGCAGGAGATGATCGACATCTGCGACTTCGCCGTCGGCCTGTCGCGGCAGTTGTATGGCCTGACGATGGCCAGCGAGCGGCCCGACCACCGGCTGATGGAGCAGTGGCATCCGGCCGGCGTGGTGGGCGTGATCTCGGCCTTCAACTTCCCGGTCGCGGTGTGGTCGTGGAACGCGGCGATCGCGCTGGTGTGCGGCAACGCCGTGGTGTGGAAACCGTCGGAGAAGACGCCGCTGACCGCGCTTGCGACCCAGGCGCTGTTCGCGCGCGCCGCCGCCCGCTTCGGCGACGCGCCGGACGGGCTTTCGACCGTGCTGACCGGCCCGCGGGAAGCCGGGGCGGCGCTGGTGGACGATCCGCGCGTGCCGGTGGTCTCGGCCACCGGCTCGACCGCGATGGGCCGGGTGGTGGGCCAGCGCGTGGCCGCGCGCTTCGGCCGCGCCATCCTGGAACTGGGCGGCAACAATGCCAGCATCATTGCCCCCACCGCCGACCTCGATCTGGCGCTGCGGGCGGTGGCGTTCGGCGCCATCGGCACCGCCGGGCAGCGCTGCACCAGCCTGCGCCGCCTGCTGGTGCAGGACCGGGTCTATGACGCGTTCCTGCCGCGGCTGCGGCGCGTCTATGCCTCGGTTGCGATCGGCAACCCGCTGGCGGACGGCACGCTGGTCGGCCCGCTGATCGACGGGCCGGCGTTTGCGGCGATGGAGCGCGCGCTGGACGCCGCCCGCGCCGCCGGCGGCACCGTGCATGGCGGCGGCCGGCAGGAGCTGGCGGGCTGTGCCGGCGGCTACTATGTGCGCCCCGCGCTGGTGGAAATGCCCGCGCAGACCGGGCCGGTGGCCGAGGAGACCTTCGCGCCGATCCTTTACGTCATGCGCTACGGCACGCTGGAGGAGGCGCTGGCCCTGCAGAACGGCGTGCCGCAGGGCCTGTCGTCGTCCATCTTCACCAACGACCTGCGGGAGGCAGATCGGTTCACGTCGGCGGCCGGCTCGGATTGCGGCATCGCCAACGTGAACATGGGTCCCTCCGGCGCCGAGATCGGCGGGGCGTTCGGCGGGGAGAAGGAAACCGGCGGCGGCCGCGAATCCGGCTCGGACGCCTGGAAGGGCTACATGCGGCGCCAGACCAGCGCCATCAATTACGGCCGCAGCATGCCGCTGGCCCAGGGCGTGCGCTTCGACATCGCCGACGGGGAGGTCGGCGCGGCGGGGTGAGGCCGGTCAGCCGCCCGCGGCGCGGTCCACCAGCGCCATCAGCGCCGGGACGCCGATCGTGCAGGCATGCACGCCGAGATGCGCCGTCATCTGCAACACCTGCAGGATCGCCGGCGGCGCGATGCCCTGGGCCAGCGCGCGGCGGATGTCGAGCCGCAGGGCCGCCGGATTGAGGCCGGTGAAGCAGCCGTCCAGCGCGATGCGGATCAGCGTCCGCTCGGTCTCCGCCAGCCCGCCGCCGGGCGGGGCGTAGGCCATCAGTTCCAGCATCAGGGCGAAATAGGCCGCATCCATGCGCAGCAGCAGGTCGCAGTGGCGCGGCCATTCGCCGAACCGCGCGAGCCAGGCGGCGCGGAGATCGGCCTGTTCCGCGGTCAGCGCCGCCTCCGGCGCGGCGGGGGAGGGGTCCGCCGCCGCCAGTTCCTCGGCCAGGATGCCGATGCCGGTCAGCGTGCCGCCCAGCCCCTGCGCGGTCGCCATCGCCAGCACGTCCATCACCTCGGCCGGCGTGGCGCCGTGGCGGAGCGCGAGTTCCATGTGCAGCCGCAATCCGGTTTCGAACAGATGCGTGCTCGACGCATCCAGCGCGACATAGATCAGCTCGCACATCCGCGCCGCCAGCGGGCCGTGCGCCGCGGGATGGCCGCCATAGCGCGCATACAGATCGAGGAAGGTGGGGCTGAGCCGCAGCAGCCCTTCCGTCCACGGCGTCCAGTAGCCGCGCGCCTGGATATAGGCCTGTTTCAGCCGTTCCTGTTCCGCCGTCAGTGTCATCGGCCCATCCCCAGCTCCCGGCCCGCATGGATGCTCAGGCCGCCATCCATCACCATCGCGCTGCCGGTCACGTAGCTCGCCCGGCCGGACAGCAGGAAACCCGCCGCCGCGGCCACGTCCGCCGCCTCCGGCAGCGGCCCGACCGCGAGGGCGTTCACCCGCACGCCACTGCCGCCCCATTCGCAGGCCATCGTCCGGGTCAGCATGCCCACCGCCGCCGCGGCGGCGCTGCCGCCCTCCGGCCCCATCCCGGCCGCCAGGCCGCAGGCGCCGGTCAGGTTCACCACCGCGCCGTAGCCCTGCCGCAGCATGATCCGCCCGGCGGACTGGGCGGCGAGGAACTGCCGGTCCAGATGGCGGGCGAGCTGCTCCGGCAGGCTCAGCGCCGCATCCAGCAGCCGGTCCGTCCCGGCGGCGTTGACCAGGCCGTCCAGGCGGCCGAACGCATCCCCGGCGGCGGCAATCGCCGCCTCGATGCCGGGGGCGTCGGCGGCATCTGCCGGCAGCACCGCGTCGCCCTGCGCTGCCAGGGCGTGCAGGCAGGCGGCGCCCAGCGGCGTGTCCGCGCCGGCGACCACGTAACCGCGCCGCCCCGGCGGCGGCGGCGCGGGCGGCGCGCCCCGCATCACCGGCGCATCGTCGCTGCCGCCATAGGCGGTGCTGCCGCCGTCCACGATCAGCAGGCCGCCCACCATCCCCCGCGCGCCCGGGCCGGCCAGGAAGGCGATCGCCTCCGCCATCTCCGCGGGCGTTCCCATCCGGCCGAGCGGGATGCGCCGCGCCGCCAGCGCCGGATCGACCCGCCCGCGGCGGATCAGCTCCTCCACCAGATCGGTGCGCGTGTAGCCCGGCGCGATCGCGTTGACGCGCACGCCCTCGGGCGCCCAGGCGCAGGCATGGCTGCGGGTGAGGCTGACGACCCCGGCCTTGGACGCGCTGTAGCCGTTGCGCAGCGGAATCGCCCGCAGCGCGGCGCCGGAGGCGACGTTCACGATCACCCCGCGCGCCCCGACCGTCGGGTGCGGCGCCTGCCCGGCCATCGCTTCCCGCGCGGCGAGGGAGGCGCGCTCCATCCCCACCAGGTTCACCCCGATCAGCCGCCGGAACGCCGCCAGCGTCTGCTCCGTCACCGGCGTGCCGCCGGCATCGATCACGCCGGCGTTGTTCACCAGCACGTCCAGCCGGCCGCAGCGGGCGATGCAGTCGCGCACCGATGCGGTGGCCGAGGCGGGATCGCCCATGTCGGCATGCAGCGCCGCGTGCCCGTCCCCGAGCGCCGCCGCCCGGGCGGTGGCGGCGGCGTGGTCGATATCGGCGATCGCCACGCGGTCGCCATCCGCCGCGAAACGCCGGGCCGTGGCCCAGCCGATGCCGGCCGCGCCGCCGGTGACGAGGACGACGCGGCCGGTCACAGGAAGCTGGTCGAGGTGCCGCCGTCCACCGGCAGGGTGGCACCGGAGATGAAGCCGCTGTCCTCGGACAGCAGGAAGCAGATGGCGCGCGCCATGTCCTCCACCGTGCCCAGCCGGCCGAGCGGCGTGCGGGCGATGCGGGCCGCGTCCTTCTCGGCGGTGCGGTGCTTCGCCGTCCCCTCGGTCGGCACGGCGGAGGGCGCGATCGCGTTCACGCGGATGCCGCGCGGCCCGAGATCGACGGCGGCGGCGCGGGTGATGCCCAGCACGCCGGCCTTGATGCCGCTGTAGACGATGGCGTTCGGCGCGGAGCGCAATCCGGCGGCGGATGCCACGTTGACGATGGCACCGCCCGCGCCCATCGCCTCCGCCGCCGCCTGGATGCCCCAGATGACGGCGGTGAAGCCGATGGCGAGCATCCGCTCCACGGTTTCCGGCGCGATGTCCGGCAGCGACTGGTAGCGGACCCAGGCGGCGTTGTTCACCAGCCCGTCCAGCCGCCCGGCGGCGTCCGCGAGGTCCCCGACGGCGGCGCGCATCCCGTCGCGCGTCGAGACATTGCGCGCGATGCCCACCGCCCGGCCGCCGGCGCCCTCAAGCTCCGCGACGGCCTCCGCGACGAAGCCTTCGCGCAGGTCGTTCACCCCCACGGTGGCGCCGAGGGCGGCGAGGCGGCGGGCGGTCGCCCGGCCGATCCCGTGACCGGCCCCGGTGATCAGGACCGCCTTGCCCGCGAAGGGTTGGAATGCGCCGTCAGTGTTCATCGGTGTCCTTCCCGCCTGAGCGGTCTCAGGCATTCGTGTCGAGCAGGGCGGCGGCGATGGCGGCGTGGATGCCGGGGGCATCGCCCTGCGCCTCCACGCTGCGCACGCGGCGCAAATGGCGGTGCAGCGGCAGGTCCCAGGTGAACCCCATGCCGCCGTGCAGTTGCAGCGCGCTTTCGATCGCCGCCGGGCCGAGCCGGGCGGCGGCGGCGAAGGCGGCCTGCCTTGCCGGCAATGCCTCCAGCTCGTCTTCGGGCGCGAGGTCGAGGCAGCGGGCGAGCGCGCCGCGCAGGCTCTCCACCGCCAGCTTCTGCCGCGCCATCGCGTGGCGCAGCGCCTGGAACGCGACCAGCCTGCGGCCGAACTGCCGGCGCGCCGCGGTGTGCTCAGCGGCCATCGCGAGGCAGGTTTCGGCCGACCCCATGATCGCGGCGGTCCGCAGCACCAGGGCGTCGGCGTCCAGCCGGGCGCAGGCGCCGGCGCCGATCTCGGCGACCGGCGCGGCACCGTCCAGCACCACGTCGAACTCCGGCGCGTCCACGTCGATGCCGAGCCCGTCGCGGAGCGTCACCCCTGGCGCGTCGAGCCGCACCAGCGCCGCCCCCTCCGCCAGGCGCACCAGCACGGCATCGCAGCCCGCCGCGGCCGGCGCCCGGCCGACCGGCCCGTGCAGGCGGCCGCCCGACCGCGCCGCCATGCCCGCCCAGGCGATCGTCGCCGTCATCGTGCCGGCGGCGAGCGCCGGCCCCGCCGGATGGTCGGCGAGCGCCGCCGCCAGCAGCATCGTCTCGGCCAGCGGGAAGCCGAGCAGGCCGGCCGCCGCCGCCGCGATCACCGGCACCGCATGGTGCAGATCGAGACCCAGCCCGCCGGCCGCCTCGGGGGCGAGGATGCCGAGCAGCCCGGCCTCCGCCAGCAGCCGCGCCTGCGCCGGCGGCGCCAGCGCGGCGCAGGCCCGCACCGCATGGGCCGCCGTCGCGGCGAAGGCCGCCAGGTCCGCGTGCTCTCCAGCGCCGGTCATCTCACTCCCCCCGCGGCAGTTGCAGGATCCGGTCGGCGATGATCCCGAGCTGGATTTCCGACGTGCCGGCGTAGATCGTTTCGGCGCGCGCGCGCATGTAGAGGTCGTTGAAGCGGGCGCGCGCCGCCCGCACCTCCGCCCCCGCGCCCGGCGATGCCTGCCCGAGCATTTCCAGCGCCAGGGCGGCGAAGCGCTGATGCGCCTCGCTCCAGTGCAGCTTCATCAGGCTGCCGCGGGCGCCGATCGGCTGGCCGGCGAGCAGCGTCGCCACCGCCGGCTCGACCAGCCCCTTCAGCACCGCGATGTCCACCACGGTATCGGCCAGCCGCCGGCGGTAGCCGCCATCCTCCAGCAGCCGGCGCAGCGCCGCGTCGGCGCGGCAGGCGCGCACCAGATGCGCCAGCTCGTTCTCGAACCGCCAGGCGCGGTACATGCGGTTGGTGGCGCGCTCGATCCCCAGCACGCGGATCGCGGTCGCCCAGCCCTCATCCGGCGCGCCCAGCGCGTCCTCGTGCGGGATCGGGACGTTGTCGAGGAAGACCTCGGCGAACCCCTCCTTGCCGTCGATCTGGCGGATGCCGCGCACGGTGACGCCGGGCAGGTCCATACGCATCGCGAACAGCGCCAGCCCGCGATGCCGGTCCTCCAGCGGGCCGGTCCGCGCCAGCAGCAGGCAGCGCTGGGCATACGGGCTGGCGCTGGTCCAGACCTTCTGGCCGGACACGCGCCAGACATCGCCGTCGCGCACCGCGCGCGTCCGCAGCCCCGCCAGATCGGAACCGGCCTCGGGCTCCGAGAAGCCCTGGCACCAGATCTCCCGCATCTCCAGCAGCGGCCGCAGGTAGCGGTGCTTCTGCGCCTCCGTCCCGATGGCGAGGATGATCGGGCCGGCCAGTTCCTTGCCCAGCGAGTTGACGCTTTCCGGCAGCGCCAGACGGCCGATTTCCTGGTTCGCGATCAGATGCTCGCGCAGCGTCAGCCCGTGGCCGCCATACTCCGCGGGCCAGGTGATGCCGGCGAGCCCCGCGCGGTGCATCGCGGCTTCCCAGGCGCGCGCCTGATCCAGCGTCGGCGGGCGATGCTCCGGCCGGTCGGCCAGGAAGCCCGGCGGCACTGCGGCGGCCAGCCAGCGCCGCACATGCGCCCGGTAGGCGTCCCCGGACAGTCCCAGCGGCAGGGTGGCGGTGTCAGTGTCCACGGCGGCACTCTCCCGCGGTGGCCGCCGGCACGATCAGAGCGTCCAGCGCCACCGCGCCCTGGCCCGCCGGCCGCACCAGCAGCGGATTGATGTCGATGGCGGCGACCGTCTGCCGATGCCGCGCGGCGAAGCGCGAAAGCGCGGCGATGGCGGCGGCGGCGGCCGGCAGATCGGCCCGCGGGGCGCCCCGCGCCCCGTCCAGCACCGGGAAGGCGCGGAGCGAGCGGAGCATGTCCAGCGCCTCCGCCTCCGTCACCGGCGCGGGGCGGACCGCCACGTCGCGCAGCACCTCGGCGAAGATGCCGCCGAGCCCGGCCATCACCACCGGGCCGAATACGGGGTCCTGGGTCGTGCCCAGGATCAGCTCCGTCCCGCGGCCGGCCATCGGCGCCACCAGCAGCCCCTCGATCCGCGCGGCCGGCGCGGCGGCGCGGACGCGGCGCAGCATCGCCTCCGCGGCCTCCAGGACCGCGGCCTCCCCGTTCAGGTCGAGCGCGACGCCATCCACCTCCGTCTTATGCGGCAGGTCGGGGGAGACGATCTTCAGCGCGACCGGGAAGCCCAGCGCCGCCGCTTCCCGCGCCGCCGCCTGCGGGGTTTCGGCCAGGCGTTCCGGCAGCACCGGCAGGCCGGCGGCGGCGAGCGCCCGCTTGGCGCCCGGTTCGCTGCGAATGTCATCGGCGGATAGCGGGGCGGGCGCGGGCGGCTCCGTCAGCACCGGCGCCGCCTGGCGGTCCAGGGCGTCTCGGATGCCAGCGAGGCCGGCCATCACCGCGCAGCACGCATCGACCCCGTCGGTGACCGGAAATCCCAGCGCCGACAGTTCGGCCGCCGCGTCGGCCGGGCCGTGCATGCACAGCGCGATCACCCGATCGGGGAAGCGGGCGCGCGCCGCCCGCAGCGCCGCCATGTAAACGCCGCGCAGCCGCGGCAGATAAAGCGCGGAGGAGACCAGCACGATCAGCGCATCGGTGGTGTCGTCGTCCAGCAGCGCGAACAGGATCTGCTGCAATATCTCCGGCCGGCTGGACATCAGCGCGGTCGCGTCCACCGGATTGCGCGGGGACGCATAGGGCACCACGCCGGTGATCCGCTGCCGGGTTTCCGCCCGCGGCTCGGGCAGCGTGAGGCCGGCGGCACTGGCCGCATCGGCCAGCAGCACCCCGAACCCGCCGGAGGCGACCAGCAGCGCCACCCGCCGCCCGCGCGGCAGACGCTCCGTGCCCAACGCGACGACCGCCTGGCCCAGATCGACAAGCTGCTCGATGCTGCGCACCCGCCACGCACCAGCGCGGCGGAACACCGCATCGAACACCTGTTCGGACCCGGCGAGCGCCCCGGTATGCGAGGAAGCGGCCGCCTGCCCCGCCTCGGTCGCGCCGATCTTCAGCACGATCACCGGCTTGCCCGCCGCATGCGCCGCCGCCAAAGCCGCGATCAGCCGCTGCGGATCGCGGCAGGTTTCCAGCACGCACAGGATCACGCGCGTGGCCGCATCGCGCGCCATGAAGGCGATGCCGTCGGCCACGTCCACGTCGCACTCGTTGCCGGTGGTCAGGAAGCGGCTGATGCCGACGCCGCGCTCGCCCGCGAGCAGCATCGCGTAGCTGCCGAGATTGCCGCTCTGCGACACGATGCCGAGCGGACCGGCCGCCGGCATGCCGCTTTCCAGCACGATCGAGAAGGTCGCGATCGCGCGTTCGGCGATGCTGACCGCGCCCAGGCAGTTCGGCCCGACGACGCGCATGCCGGACCGCGCGGCGGTCGTGCGGATGCGGTCCTGCAAGGCCTGCCCGGCTTCGCCCATCTCGGAAAAGCCGGAGGAGAGCACGACGGCGCTGCGCACGCCCTTGGCGGCGCAGGCGGCAACCGCATCCGGCACCGCCTCCGCCGTCACGGCGATGATGGCGAGGTCCGGCGCCTCCGGCAGGTCGGCGACGGCGGCGAAGGCGGGATAGCCCTGCACCTCCGCCGCGCGTGGATTGACCGGATAGACGGCGCCGGGGAAGCCGTGGTCGCGCAGGAACTTCACCGGCCGGCCGCCGATCTTTGTCGAATCCTGGGACGCGCCGACGATCGCGATCGCCCGCGGCCGGAACAGCGCCTCCAGCCCCGCGCCGAGCTCCATGTCAGCGCCCCTTGAACACCGGCGGGCGCTTCTCCAGGAACGCCGACCGTGCTTCCAGCGCGTCCTCGGTCGCCGACAGCGCCATGGTGAAGTTCTGCTCGAACCGGTAGGCGTCGCGCTGCGGCATCAGCTCGACCATGTTGCAGGATTGCTTGGCGTAGCGGATGCCGAGCGGACTCTTGCCGGCGATCTCGGCGGCGATCGCCATCGCGGCGGGCAGCAGGTCGGCCGGCGCCGTCACCGCCTCGATGATGCCGCGGCGGTAGAGTTCCGCGGCAGTCAGCCGCAGGCCGGTGTACATCATGCGCCGCATCGCAGACTTGCCGAACAGCGTGCGCATCATCGCCGCGCCGCCGGCGAGGCCGACATTGATCTCCGGCATGCCGAACACCGCATCCTCGCTGGCGAGGAAGATGTCGCAGGCCGCCATCAGCCCCATGCCGGCGCCCAGCGCCGGGCCGTTGACGGCGGCGATCACCGGCTTCGCGCATTCATGGATGGCGTTCGACATCTCGCGCGTCAGGCGGTTGTGGAAGTGGAACGCGCCGGCCTTGGTCCGGTCGGGCCGGTCGCGCAGGTCGGCACCGGCGCAGAACACCTTTCCCGCGCCGGTCAGCACCGCGACCCCGACATCCTCGCGCTCGGAAATCTCGTCGAACGCGGCGATGATCTGTTCGCGCACGGCGCGGTTGACCGCATTCACCGGCGGCCGGTCCAGCGTGACCAGCGCGATGTGGCGATCCACCTCCAGCCTGACGGTCCTGTCCTCCGCCATGCGGCGTCCTCCTTCGCTTCGATCCAGGTTCAGTGTGTCGTCCGGCAGCGCGCCTCGGGCACGCCGCGCGCATCCAGGCCGGTGATGGCGACCATCCGCCCCGCGTCCGGATGGGAACTGTGCAGCCGGCGCGAGCGGGAAATCGAGGTAACGAACAGCACGTCCAGCCCGTCGCCGCCGAAGGCCGGGCAGGTGGGATGCGGCACCGGCAGGTCGATCAGCCAGGCGAGCGTGCCGTCCGGCGCGAAACAGGCGAGCTGGCCGGTGCGCACCAGGGCGGTCCACACGCGGCCCGCGGCATCCACCGTCGCGCCGTCCGGCGCCGAGCCGGTGATGCCCCTGACATCCGCCCAGGCGCGCGGCGTTCCCGGACGGCCCTCGCGCGGATAGTCGCAGCACCAGATGGTGCCGACGCGACTGTCGGTGAAATAGCACCGCCTGCCGTCGGGGCTGAAGCAAATGGCATTGGCAACGCCGATGCCGTCCCGCAGAACCTCGCAGCCGCCATCGGGGCCGAAGCGGAACAGCGCGCCAAGCGGCGCGTCGTCCTCGACCTGCATCGAGCCGAACACGAAGCGCCCGTCCCGATCTGCCTTGCCGTCGTTGAGGCGGGTGGCCGGCGGCAGCGTCAGATGCGCGACCGGCCGCACGCCGCCGCTCGTCAGATCGACCTCGTACAGCCCGTCCTGCAACGCTGCGAGAAGGTGGCCCGGCGCGGCCAGCGCGATGCTGCCGACCGGTGCCGGCAGGTCCCATTGCTGCATCCGCCCGCTTGCCGGTTCGAGCGCGCGGATGCAGGGGGCGAGCGAGTCGATCCAGTAGAGCCGTGCATCCGCGGTGTCCCACAGCGGACACTCGCCGAGCCCGTCGCGCACGCCGGCCACGAAATCGACGGCCGGGCCGGTCATGTCCGGCGCAGCAGGGGACACGCGCTTTCGTCCGCCGGCCGCCAGCTTTCCTCGGCCGACAGGACGGACACGAGTTCGAAGATGTCGGCGCGGCCCGGCGCGGTTTCCGGCTTCACGCGCATCAGGTAGGTCGGCCGCATCACCTGGCCATCGGCGCGGATCGGCGCGCCGTCGATCAGCGAATCCTTCACCGGGGTCGCGCGCATGGCCTCGGCGATCTTCGCGCCGTCATCGGTGCCGGAAGCGGCGACGCATTTCAGGTAATGGATCGCGGCACTGTATCCGTCCGCCTGCTGCCAGTTGGGATAATGGCCGTTGCGCGCATCGCGGAATTTCGCGGCGAACCGGCGGGACCCGTCGTTCAGGTCCCAGTAGAACGGCGCCGACGCCATCATGCCTTTGCAGACGTCGCCGCCCACGGCCATGATCTCGTTGATGCCGCCGGTCAGCGTGACCAGTTGCTGGCCGGATGCGGTGATGCCGAACTCGTGCGCCTGCTTGACCAGGTTCGACCAGTCGGTCCCGCCGCAGGCCAGCGCCACGGCCTGGGCGCGGGACGCCTGCGCCTGCAGCAGCACGCTCGAATAGTCGGGGCTGCCGAGCGGGAACGTCGCCTTGCCGAGCAGCTTGCCGCCGGCCTGGTCGATCATCTGCGTCGCCTCGGTCCGCAGGCTCTGGCCGAACGCGTAATCGACGTTGATGATGAACCAGCTTTTCGCGCCCGACTTGATGGTCGGCGCCACCACGGATTTCGGCCCGGCGAACGTGTCCAGGCCGAACTGGATCGTGCTCGGCGCGCACTGCTTGCCGGTGAGGTCGGCGCTCAGGCTGCCGGCCACCAGCAGCATCCTGTTGCGCTGCCGCGCAAGCTCGGCGACCGCGAGGGTGATCGAGGATGCGGAGGCGCAGACGATCGCGCCGACACCTTCCTCATCGAACCAGCGGCGCGCGATCGCGGTGCCGGTGTCGGGCTTGTTCTCGTCGTCGGCGGACACCACGACGACCGGCCGGCCCAGCACCGCGCCGCCCATCTCGCGGACGGCGATCTGCACCGCCGCGACCAGCCCCGGCCCGGTGTCGTCGGAATAGATGCCCGACATGTCGCAGAGCACGCCGATCTTGACCGGCGCGCCCTCGGCCCGCGCGCGTCCGAACGGCAGCGCCGTAAGCGCCGGGGCCGCCAGCGCCGCCGTCAGCAGCGCACGCCGATGCAGGCCGGACCCAGCCACGCCCTTCCCCATTCTCCGCTCCATGCGTCGTCCTCCCTCAGACGGTTCTTGTTTGTCTCAGTCGCGTTCGATATGGGCGCGCACCGCGCCGGCCGCGTCCGTCCATCCCTTGCCGCTGGCATAGGCGAGCATGGCCGCGAA
>JAKAZX010000426.1 GCA_021826485.1 Pseudomonadota bacterium
CCTGCCCGGCCCGGCCAGCAGCCAGGTGGGGTTCTCGCTCGGGCTGCTGCGGGCTGGCTATGCCGGGGGCATCGCCGCCTGGCTCGGCTTCACCCTGCCGTCCGCAATCGCGCTGGTGCTGTTCGCCTATGGGGCGGGCGCGCTGCACGGCGCGGCGGGCGACGGGCTGCTGCACGGGCTGAAGCTGGTCGCGGTCGCGATCGTCGCGCAGGCGGTGCTGGGCATGGCGCGCACGCTCTGCCCGGACCGGCCGCGCGCCGCGATCGCGGTGCTGGCGCTGATCCTGATGGCGTTCGCGCCCGGCACGGCGGGGCAGCTCGGCGCGATCCTGTTCGGCGGCATCGCCGGCCTGCTGGTCTGCCGTACGGCAGCCGAAACGGTGCCGGCGGAGGCGGCGTTGCCGGTCTCGCGCGGCATGGGGATCGTTTTTCTCGGCGGCTATGCGCTGCTGCTGGCGCTTGCCTTCCTGCCGCTGCGGGGCGGCGCGGCGGCGCTGGCCGCAGCGTTCTACCGCTCGGGTGCCCTGGTGTTCGGCGGCGGCCATGTCGTGCTGCCGCTGCTGCGGGATGCGGTGGTGGCGCCCGGCTGGGTGTCGGACGGCGCGTTCCTCGCCGGCTACGGCGCGGCGCAGGCGGTGCCGGGGCCGCTGTTCACCTTTGCCGCCTATCTCGGCGCGACGGCGCGGGTGCCGCCGGGCGGCATCGCGGGCGCGGCGATTGCGCTGGTGGCGATCTTCCTGCCGGGCATGCTGGCGCTGCTGGGTACGCTGCCGTTCTGGCACGCGCTGCGCGGCCGGGCGGGGGCGCGCGCGGCGATGCGCGGCATCAATGCCGCCGTGGTCGGCCTGCTCGGCACGGCGCTGTACAGCCCGGTATGGACCAGCGCGGTGCACGCCCCGGCGGACTTCGCCGTGGCAGCGGCGGGCTTCGTGCTGCTCACGGTCTGGCAGGCACCGCCGCTGCTGGTGGTGCTGCTGGGCGCCGCCGCTGGAACCGCGCTGGCGCTGGGCGGCTGAGCGGGCGGCCGCCGGTGCCGCTCACCGGCCGGTCGTCAACACCATGCGGAACCGCGCCTCGTTGCGCATCATCCGGTCATAGGCTTCGGCCGCGCGCTCAAGCGGCAGCGTCTCAATGCGCGGGCGCACGCCGGTCAGCGCGCTGAACGCAAGGGTATCCTGCGAATCGATCGAGGTGCCGGATGCGTGCCCGACAATGGCACGGCTGCCGCCGATCAGGTCGAGGGCGGAAACCTCGATCGGGTCCATGCCGACGCCGACCACCACCAGCCGCCCGCGCACCGCAAGGCCGGGGATCACCGCGCTCATGGCCTTGCCGCTGGTGACGGTCGCCAGGATCGTCCTGGCACCCCCCAGCTTCGTCAGTTCCGCCGCCACGTCCTGCGTCCGGCTGTCGAGATAGACATGCGCGCCGAGCTGCTTCGCCAGCGCTTCCTTGTCGCCGCCGCGGGCGATCGCGACTGTGCGGAAGCCCATCCTGGCGGCGAACTGCACGCCGAGATGGCCAAGCCCGCCGACGCCGAGGATGGCCACCAGGTCACCCGGCCGCGCGCCGCTTTCGCGCAGCGCGTGGAAGGTGGTGACCCCGGCGCACAGCAGCGGCGCCGCCTGCTCGGCCGAGAGGTCGTCGGGGATCAGCGCCAGCGCGTCGGCCGGCGCGACCATCGCCTCCGCATAGCCGCCATCGTAGGTGATGCCGGGAATGCGCAGGTTGCGGCAATCGACCAGATCGCCGCGCCGGCACGGCTCGCATCTGCCGCAATGGCCGCCGAACCAGCCGACGCCGACGCGGGTTCCCGCCGTCCAGCCGACCACGCCGCTGCCGACCGCATCGATCACCCCGGCGATCTCATGGCCGGGAATGATCGGGTACGCGACGGAGGGGAACAGGCCGTCCTTGGCGATGGAATCACTGTGGCAGACGCCGCACGCCTGCACCATGATCCGCACATGGCCCGGGCCGGGCTGCGGCAGGTCGCGCTCGACCATCTCGAACGGCCCGCTCTTGCTGGCAACTTGCACGGCACGCATCTTCGGCATCGCGGCATTCCCCCGGCGTCGCCCGGCACGGATCGCGCCCGGCGCACGGCAATCTCTAGGCGCCGTGGGGCGCCAAATGAACTGCCAACTGGGGCACTCGCGCGGCTGTCAACCGGCCAGGGGTCGCGGCGATCACGCCATCTCCGCCACCCGCGCCTCCTCGACCGCCGCGAACAGGGCGCCGAAGGGTGCCAGCACCGCGCGCTCCCCCTCCATCAGCGCGGTGAAGCCCGATTCGGGCAGCGGCGTGAGGCCGGCATGGGCCGACAGGTCGGCGACCGCCGGGTGCTCGGCGAGGTTGAACACCGCCAGCACCCGCTCCGCGCCGTGCTGGCGCACGAAGCCGACCAGCGGGGCCGGCAGGTCGAGCGGGATCAGGCGGCCCAGGCGCAGCGCCGGGGAGGCGGCGCGGAACCGCAGGAAGCGCCGCCACGCGCCGAGCAGCGCCGAGCGGTCGGCGGCGAGCGCGCGATGGGCGGGCGGCACCGGCAGCCAGGGGGTTCCGGTCGTGAAGCCGGCATGGGGCGCGGCGACCGTCCAGGGCATCGGCGTGCGGCTGCCGTCACGGCCGCGGAATTCCGGGTAGTAGGCAAGGCCGAACGGGTCGCGCAGATCGGCCAGCGCCAGCTCCGCCTCGGTCAGTCCCAGTTCCTCCCCCTGATAGACGGAGATGCTGCCGCGCAGGCTGAGCAGGAAGGCCATCAGCAGGCGGGCGAAGGCCGGGTCGTGGCCGGCGGCGCGCCCGCGCGGGTGCCAGCGGCTGGCGGCCCGCTCGACATCGTGGTTGGACAGGCTCCAGCACGGCCAGCCCTCGCCGTCACCGGCCATCTCCGCCAGCAGCGCCCGCACCGTCGCGTGGTCGAAGCCGCCGCGCAGCGGGCGCAGCGTGTAGGCCATGTGCAGGTGCCGCGTGCCCGCGGTCAGCCGCCGCACCCGGTCGAAGGCGCCGTCCTGGCTGCTGATCTCGCCGAGCGTGGTGGTGCCGGGGAAGCGGTCCGTCAGCCGGCGCACCTGCGCGAGGAAGCCCAGCGTCTCCGGCTGCATCATGTCGTGGCGGTGCTGCTGCATGCCGAACAGCTTGGCCGGGGTGGCGCCCGGCGGCGCCGGCGGGTTGGCGCGCAACTGCCGGTCATGCGCCATGAAGTCGATGGCATCGAGGCGGAACCCATCGACGCCGCGGCGCAGCCAGAACTCCCCCCCGTCCAGGATCGCGTCCACCACGTCCGGGTTGTGCAGATTGAGCGCCGGCTGCTGGCGCAGGAAATGGTGCAGGTAGTATTGCCGCCGCCGCGGCTCCCACGCCCAGGCCGGGCCGCCGAACACCGACAGCCAGTTGTTGGGCGGCGTGCCGTCGGGCTGCGGATCGGCCCAGACATACCAGTCCGCG
>JAKAZX010000427.1 GCA_021826485.1 Pseudomonadota bacterium
GGCCAGCGGGTCGGGCGAGTTAAGCGGTACCTCGACGATGGCGATCCCCTGCGCCGCCAGCGCCTCCGTCACCGCCTCCGCCTCCTCCGGCCGCACGCCGCGCAGGATGGCGATCAGCGGGCAGCGGGCGAGCCAGTCGGTCAGGTCCATGAAGCATCCTTTCCCAGCCGCGCGAGGCCGCGCGCCGCCGCATCCTCCCCGTGCACCGTGGCCTGCGACCCCGCGGCGGCGATCGCGCGGGCATAGAGGTCGCACAGCGTGCGGGCGCCGATCAGATGCACCGCCGCCCCGCCCGGCGGCAGCGCCGCCCGCACCTCGTGCCCGATCAGCAGGCCCGAGAGGTAGGAGGGCGCGGCCTCCTCGGCGAGCCGGCCGAACAGGCCGAGCGTGCGCACGCCGAACAGATGGTGCAACAGATGCCCGCCCTCCCCCGCGCGCGCCAGGCCGCGGTCGAAGGCCGCCGGGTCGGCCGGCCCGTCGCGCATCAGCCGGCCGAGGATGGTGTGGCCGCGCAGCGCCGCGAACGCCTCACCACTGAAATAAGTCTCGAACCCGGCGATCCGCCCGCCCTCGATACGCGCCCATTTGCTGTGGCTGCCGGGCAGGCAGGCGATCGCCGCCCCGGCCGCGTCATCCAGCACGCCGACGATCTGCGTCTCCTCCCCCCGCATCACTTCCGGCGTGCCGCCGGCGTCGCGGTGCGACAGGCCCGGCACCAGCCGGACCGTCGCCCCCGTGCAGGGCACCGCGACCAGGGAGGCCGCCAGGTCCGCCGCCCCCGCGGGACAGGCGACATAGGGAGCCTCCTGCCAGCCCTGGCGGCTGCCGATCATGCCGGACATCAGGATGTGATCCTCGCCTTCGGCGATCCAGTCGCCGACCTGGCGCAGCAACTCCTCCTCGAACTGCCCGCCTTCGATCGCCAGGATGCCGCGCGGCGCCGCCCGCTGCGCCTGCACCGCGCCGGCCGCGTCCAGCCGGAAGGCGCGGAAGCTGGTAGTCCCCCAGTCGATGCCGATCATCCGTCCCCTCCGCCGCCGCTTTGAGCATGGGCTGGCCGGGCGCGCCAGCCACGGCCATTATCGGCGCCCAGCAGACACGCCGAGACCCCATGCCCGCTTCGGACTCCACGCAAGCCGCCGACATCGCCGCCCCGCGCACCAGCCTCGCCGGACTCGACCTCGCCGATCAGGCCGTCAACGGCCCCGCCGCCCGTGCGACCGATGGCGTCACCGGCGCCGGCATCAAGATCGGCATCCTGTCCGACAGCTACAACGTGCTCGGCGGCGCCGGCGCCGCCATCGCCCAGGGGCTGCTGCCGGCAAGCGGCGTCACGGTGCTGAAGGAAGGCCCGCCCGGCAGCACCGACGAAGGCCAGGCGATGGCCGAACTGATCCACGCCACCGCCCCCAACGCGCAGCTCTATTTCTATACCGCCTACAACTCGGAACAGGATTTCGCCAACGGCATGCAGGCGCTGGCCGCCGCCGGCTGCCAGGTGATCGTCGATGACATCGCGTGGGAGGACGAGCCGTTCTTCCAGCTCGCCGGCCCGGTCGATACCGCCGCGGCGAAGGTGGTGGCAGAGGGCGTCACCTATTTCTCGGCCGCCGGCAATGAGGGCAGCAATTTCTATCAGGGCGCGTTCGACCCGGTCGCGACCAACATTCCCGGCCTCGGCAGCGTCACCGCCGAGCAGTTTCCGGGCGGCAGCTTCTATCAGACCGTCACCATCCCGGCGGGCCAGAACGTCACGCTCAGCCTGCAATGGACCGCCCCGTACGAGGCCGCCAACCCGGCCACCCTGACGGTCGCGGCAGTCGGGCCGGACGGCAGCGTCACCACGTCGTTCCAGTCCAACCAGGAACCGACCGCGCTGCTGAATTTCCCGGTGCTGAACAACAGCAGCGCCACCTATCGCGTCTATGTCACGCAGACGCCCGGCACCACCGCGCCCGCCCAGTTCAAATACGTGCTGGAGGGCGGCGGCACGCTGAGCGGCCAGGGGGTGGGCGTCGGCAGCGGGTCGATCATCGGGCATGATCTGGTGCCCGGGGTGAACGCGGTCGGCGCGATCGACGTCACCTCCACGCCGGCCGAGGGCGGCACGCCGACCCCGGAATCCTATTCCAGCTCCGGTCCCGGCGTTCTCTATTATTCCTCGAACGGCACGCCGCTGGCCCAGCCGCAGACGCTGGACGCCCCCGCCTTCCTCGCGCCCGACGGCGCCTCGACCAGCATATTCAACCCGTTCTACGGCTCCTCCGCCTCCGCCGCAGAGGCCGCGGCGGTCGCCGCCCTGGTGCTGCAGGCGGACCCCAGCCTGACCAATACCGACGTGAGCACGCTGATGGCGGACAGCGCCATCCCCGCGGGGCCGGCCAGCGTCGCCGGCGCCGGGCTGATCCAGGCCAACACCGCCGTCACCTATGCGGCGACGCGGCAGATTTCCGGCAGCGAGCAGGCCACCCTGCGCGGCATCGACCAAGCCGCGACCATGATCGGCAGCGGCTACACGCAGGAGATGATCGCCGGCAGCGCGCCGACCCTGCTGCAATCGACCGGCCGGGAAACCGTGGTGGCCGGGGCGGGGGCCGATACGGTGGGGCTGGGGGGCACCGCGGCGCTGCTGTTCGGCGGCAGCGGCGCGCTGCTGGTCAGCGGGCTTGCCGGCAATGATACGGTGGTGGGCGGCAGCGGGCCGGTCACAGTTGCCGGTGGCAGCGGCGGCGGGTTCGAGTTCGGCAGCGCCGGCGGCGACAACCGGCTGGCCGCCGGCAATGCGCCGACCTGGCTGGTGCAGGGCGGCGCCGGGGACACACTGCTGGGCGCCGGCGGCGGCAACGACACGTTTTTCGGCGTCGGCAGCGGCACCGCCACGCTGCTGGGCGCCGGCGCAGAGACCGGCAATGTCTATGTCGTGGTCGGCAGCGGCGCCGATCTGATCGAGGCCGGGGCGGGCACCAGCTACGTCTATCTCGGCCCCGGGGCGGATACCGTGGCCGGCGGCAGCGGCCGGCTGATCGCGGCCGGCGGCGCCGGCGCCCAGTTCATCAGCGGCGGCGGCGCCGGGCAGAACCTGCTGGCCGCGGGCAGCGGCGCGACAACCCTGGTCGGCGGCGGCGCCAATGACACGCTGTTCGGCAGCGGGTCCGGCGACCTGCTGGTGGCGGCGGGCAGCGGCAACGCCTCACTGGTCGGCGGCAAGGGGCCTGAAACGCTGGTCGGCGGCGGGGCCGCCGGCGTCAACCAGTTCGTCGCCGGCGGCGCCGACGCGCTGATCGCCCCGGGCGCCGCCGCCGCGGTGGTGCAGCTCGGCAGCGGGCAGTCCACGGTGATGGCCGGCAGCGGGGCGGAACTGCTGAACGTGGTCTCCGGCGCCGCCGGCGGCACCGATTTCGTCACCGGCTTCGATCCCTCGCACGACATGCTGCAACTGTCC
>JAKAZX010000428.1 GCA_021826485.1 Pseudomonadota bacterium
GGGGCGGCGAACACCGCCTTCATGCCGGTGCGCGCGTTCGGGGCGCCGCAGACGACGGAGACCGTGCTGCCGTCGCCGACATCGACGGTGCAGGCGCGCAGCCGATCGGCGTTCGGATGCTGCACCGCCGCGATCACGCGCGCGATGCGGAACGGCGCCAGTGCCGCGCCGCGATCCTGCACCGATTCCAGTTCCAGCCCGATGCGCGTCAGCGTCGCGGTGATCGTGTCCAGCGGCGCGTCGGTGTCGAGGTGTTCGCGCAGCCAGGAGAGGGTGAACTTCATCGCTCACACCCCCTCGTGCAGCATCGTCGGCGCGAACGGGGAAGCGGCGTAGTGCCGCAGCCAGCGGATGTCGCCCTCGTAGAACGGGCGCAAATCGGGGATGCCGTGCTTGAGCATGGTGACGCGCTCCACCCCCATGCCGAAGGCGAAGCCCTGCCACACCGTGGGATCGATGCCGCAATTCGCCAGCACCTTCGGATGCACCATGCCGCTGCCGAGAATCTCCAGCCAGTCGCCGCCGCCGCCGAGTTCGCCGGTCCGGCGGTTCCAGCCGATATCCACCTCCATGCTCGGCTCGGTGAACGGGAAGTAGCTGGCGCGGAAGCGCACCGGCAGGTCGGCGATGCCGAAGAAGCTGCGCAGGAAGTCGATCAGGCAGCCCTTCAGGTGGCCGAGCGTGAGATCGCGGTCGATCGCCAGCCCTTCGAGCTGGTGGAACATCGGGCTGTGCGTCGCGTCGTGGTCGGCGCGGTAGGTGCGGCCCATCACCACGACGCGCAGCGGCGGCTTCTCGCGCAGCATGGTGCGCACCTGCACCGGGGAGGTGTGGGTGCGCAGCACTGGCGGCGGCGCGCCGGGCGCGGTGGGCGGCAGGTAGAACGTGTCGTGGTCGGCGCGCGCCGGATGGTGCGCGGGAATGTTGAGCGCGCCGAAATTGTGCCAGTCGCTCTCGACATCCGGGCCTTCGGCGATGGTGAAGCCCATGGCGCCGAAGATCGCCGCCATCTCCTCCATCGTGCGGCTGATCGGATGGATGCTGCCGGTCTCGCGCGGGCGTGGCGGCGCGGTGACATCGACGCGCTCGGCGGCGAGGCGGGCATCGAGTTCGGCGGCCTCCAGCTCGCCGCGCCGTGCCTCGATCAGCGTGGCCAGGTCGTCCTTCAGCCGGTTCAGCGCCGCGCCGCGGTCGCGCCGCTGCTCGGCGGGCACGCCGCCGAGCTGCTTGAGCAGCGCGGTCAGCGTGCCGGACTTGCCGAGCACGGAAACGCGCACGGCGTCCCAGGCGCGCAGGTCGGCGGCGCGGCGCAGCGCCGCCTCGGTGTCGTCTCGCAGGGATTGCAGGTCGTCGGTCATGCGTGGGGGTCCGTGCATGCAAAGGGGCTGCCCAGGCGTGCCGGGCAGCCCCTTGCGGTTCGATCGCGCGTGCCGGCGGCGGCGCGGATCAGGCCAGGGCGGCCTGCACCTTGCGGACGATCTCGCCGAAGCTGGCCGGATCGTCATAGGCGACGGCCGCGAGCACCTTGCGGTCCATCTCGATCCCGGCGCGCTTCAGCCCGTCGATAAATCGCGAGTAGGTCATCCCGTGCTCGCGCACCGCGGCGTTGATGCGCTGGATCCACAGGGCGCGGAAGTCGCGTTTCTTGTTGCGCCGGTCGCGATAGGCGTATTGCAGCGACTTCTCCAGCCGCTCCAGCGCGATGCGGTAGTTGGTGGAGGAGCGGCCGACGAAGCCCTTGGACTGCTCAAGGACCTTCTTGTGCCGGGCGTGCGTGGTGACGCCCCGCTTCACGCGTGCCATGTGCGCGCCCCCTTATGCGATGCCGTACGGCGCCCACTGCTTGACGGTCAGCCCGTCCGCGTGGGTCAGCGTCTGGTGGCGGCGGTTGGTGCGCTTCATCTTCTGCGAGCGGTTGATCAGGCCGTGGCGCTTGTTGCCCGGCCCCGCCAGCACCTTGCCGGTCGCGGTGATCTTGAAGCGCTTCTTGACCGAGGACTTGGTCTTGAGCTTGGGCATTTGGGTCTCCTTCCGGGTTGGACGCGCGCGGACGGCGCGCAGCCGTCGCGGCCGGGCATGCCCGAACGGGCCCGGCGCGCAGACGGAGCGCGCGATATAGCCGCGCGGCGGCGGGGCGGCAAGCGGCGGTTGACGGCCGGCGGCAGGCCGCGCATCCTCGCCGCTATACGTATTGTCATGCGTATTGCGAGGGATTGAGGGGCAGGCGATGCACCGGAAGCTGACGATCACCGTCGATGCGGATGTCTATGATGCCCTGCATGCCACGGTCGGACGCCGCCGCATCAGCCGCTTCCTGAACGACCTCGCCCGCCCCCTCGTGGTCATGCAGGACCTGCACGCCGGCTACGAGGCCATGGCGGCGGACCAGGAGCGGGAGCAGGAAGCGGCGGAATGGGTTGAGGCGCTGATCGGCGACGGGTCCGGGCCGCCGCCGCATGCCTGACGCCCCGTTCCCCCGCCGTGGAGAAGTATGGTGGGTTGCCTTCGATCCGGCAGTCGGCGGCGAGATCAGGAAGACGCGCCCGGCCGTCGTGCTCAGCAACGACGCCGCGAACCGTGCCCTGAAACGCGTGCAGGTCGTGCCGGTGACCAGCAACGTGGACCGGCTGTATCCGGCGGAAGCGCTGATCGACCTCAACGGCGCGCGGCGCAAGGTGATGGCCGACCAGATCGCGACGGTGAGCAAACTGCGGCTGCGCAGCCTGCTCGGCACCGTATCGGCGGCGGACCTGGCCGGGATCGAACGGGCCGTGTGTCTGCAACTCGGCCTGTAGCGCCGCCGCCTCATCCGAACAGCCCGTGCAGGAACCAGCGCGTGCCCGGTGCGCCGGCGTCGCGGCCGGTGCGGAACACCCAGAAGCGGGCGCCGGCCGCATCCTCGACGCGGTAGTAGTCGCGCACCAGATTGGCCATCTCCGCCGACAGCGGATCGCCGGAGCGGCGCCACCATTCGGCGGCGATGCGTTCCGGGCCGGTGCCCAGGCGGACGCGGTGCAGCGCGCCGCGCCAGCGGAACAGCAGCGGCGGATCGTCCGGCACTGGTGCGGTTGCGGTGATCGGCTCCGGCGGCTGCAGCAGCCGCACCGGCCGCGGCGGGCCGATCAGCCAGGCGGGGGGCGGGTCCAGCGGCGGCAGGCGTTGCAGGCTGCGTTCCGGCACATGGCTGTTGGCCGGCGCAGGGCGCCACACCGCATCCTGCCCCAGCCGCAGCGCCAGCGTGTCCAGCGTGCGGGCCAGCGTCTGGCGGGGGGTTTCGGCCAGCGCGCCGATGCGGCCCTGCTGCGGGTCCAGCGGTGCCGTCCGGGTCGCGGCAAGCGTTGCCGCCTCGATGCCGAAGCCGGGTTCCAGCCGGTCCAGTTGCGCCGTCAGCAGGCGGTGCAGATAGGCGGGGTCGTGCACCGGCAGCGCGGTGGCGACGGC
>JAKAZX010000429.1 GCA_021826485.1 Pseudomonadota bacterium
AGGCGAGCCCGGTCAGGTCCAGCGCCCCGCCGGCCATCGCGATGCTGCCGCTGAAGCCCGACGCATCCTGCACCGCGAGCGTGTAGCCGGCGCCGATCGTGAGGCTGCCGGTGCCGCTCAGCGCGCCGGTGATCATCCCACGGGTGCCCGCCGACAGGCTCGACGCCCCCGCATCGGCCATCACGTTCAGCACGCCGTTATCGGCGATGGCGCCGGTCACGGTCGAATTCTCCAGCGACATCATGCCGCCGGCGCCGATCGCGATCGCCCCGGCGACCGAGGGTGCGCCGCCGACGACGACGGCGCTGGCCGCGTCCACCGTCACCTTGGACCCGTTGACCACCGCCAGCGTGCTCGCCGCGCTGACCACGCCGCCCGCCGTCACGTCCAGATAGCCAGCGCCCTCGACATAGGGGGCGGCGGTTGTGCCGTCCTTGCCGATCAGCAGCTCATTGGCCGACAGCGCGCCGTTCGCGCCGACGGTGGCGCCGGTGGTGAAGAACTCGCCGAGCCACACCGTATCGCCGTTCCAGACGCCGCCATTGGCGATAGTGACGTTGGACTCGTCGATATCGGCATAGCCGCCGGTGGTGACGGTGCCACCCTGCACCTGAAAATTGGTCAGCAGGGCGACCATGTTTCCGCCCACGGTCAGCGACGCGCCGGCGCCCAGATCGACCGTGGCGCCGCCGACGCTGGCATAGCCGAGCGAGGCATTGCCGGCGATGTTCAGCGCCCCGGCCACCGACAGCGTGCCGCCGGTGCCCATTTCCAGGGTCGCATTGTTGACGGTCTGCGCCCCGGACACCGTGACGGTCCAGCCCGCGGTCGTGTTCACCGTGGGGGTGCCGACCACGACATTGGTATTCGCGCCGGGCACCGAGCCGCCGCTCCAGTTCGCCGGCACGGTCCAATTGCCGTTGCCGCCCACGCTGGCCCAGGTGGCCGAGGTTGTCGTTCCGCTCATCCGCCGTGCGCTCCCGCCTGCTCGTGATCGGAAGCGTAGCGGTTGCACAGAAGCGCGCAGGTAAAACCGCTGCGATCTTACGAGCGCGTGATTACGACGGTGCTGCCGTATTTGCCCTGATACCCACTATTCGTTCAACTTCGCGCTATTTCCTGTGTCTTACGGCATTGTGATTTGCCGGACGGTGACCGTTCCCCGCGCCGGCGCCACGGCGCGACAACCGATGGCGAATTGGCTTGCATTGCATGCCGTTCACAGTGTTGTTAACGGTCGTGGCAAAGAATAGTATCGGCGCCACAAAGTTGCCGCGACGAGAGCAAGCAATGCGAACTATTGTCCACCTGAATTCCTTGACGATTCGGTCGCAAACCGGTGTCGCGGGCTGAGCCGGCCGGCGCCGCGCGCCGGCGCGGCCTGGCGCTGACGGATGTCGTGTTCGGCGGCATCGGCCTCGTCGTCATCTTCGCCGTCGCCACCGTGCCGCTCGCGCCGGCCGATCAGGCGGTGTTCGCGCTGGCCGGCATCGCCGTGTTCCTGGTGGCGAACCGCTTTTCCGGGCGCGGCGTCACGATCTTCCTGATCGCGCTCTCGCTCGCGGTGTCCACGCGCTACATCTTCTGGCGCGTCACGGAGACGCTGCAATTCGGCTCCTGGACCGAATGGGGGTTCGGCAGCGGCCTCGTGCTCGCGGAATTCTACGCGGTCGCGGTGCTGGTGCTCGGCTATGTGCAGACCACCTGGCCGCTGGAGCGCAAGCCGCTGCCGCTGCCCGACGATCCGGCGGACTGGCCGAAGGTCGATGTCTATATCCCGAGCTACAACGAGCCGCTGGAACTGGTGCGCGCGACGGTGCTCGGCGCGATGGCGCTGGACTGGCCGGCCGACAAGCTCAACGTCTACATCCTCGACGACGGCAGGCGGGCGGAGTTCCGCGACTTCGCCGAACAGATCGGCTGCGGCTACCTGATCCGCGCCGACAACAAGCACGCCAAGGCCGGCAACCTGAATGCCGCGATGAAGGTCACGGACGGCGAGTTCATCGTCGTGTTCGACTGCGACCACATCCCGACGCGCGGCTTCCTGCAATTCACGCTCGGCTGGCCGGTCGCGCATCCGAACATCGCGATGGTGCAGACGCCGCACCATTTCTATTCGCCCGATCCGTTCCAGCGCAACCTTGCCGCCGGCACGCGCGTCCCGGCCGAGGGCAACCTGTTCTACGGGCTGATCCAGGACGGCAACGACTTCTGGAACGCCGCGTTCTTCTGCGGCTCCTGCGCGGTGATCCGCCGCCGCGCGCTGGAATCGATCGGCGGCTTCGCGGTCGAGACGGTGACCGAGGACGCGCACACGATGCTGAAGCTGCATCGGCGCGGCTGGGATTCCGCCTATCTGCGCCTGCCGCTCGCCGCCGGCCTCGCCACTGAGCGGCTGGCACTGCATATCGGCCAGCGCATGCGCTGGGCGCGCGGGATGCTGCAAATCCTGCGCACCGACTGCCCGCTGTTCGGTCCCGGCCTCTCCTGGGGTCAGCGCATCTGCTATCTCCAGGCGACCGGGCATTTCCTGTTCGCCGTGCCGCGGCTGGTATTCCTGACATCGCCGCTCGCCTTCCTGCTGTTCGGCCAGAACGTGATCGCGGCGTCCCCGCTCGCCATCACCGCCTACGCGCTGCCGCACATCTTCCACTCGATCGCCACCAATTCCCGCCTGCAACGCAACTGGCGGCATTCGTTCTGGAGCGAGATTTACGAAACCGTGCTGGCCCTGTTCCTGGTGCGCGTCACCATCGTCACCCTGCTCTCCCCGCGCCGCGGCAAGTTCAATGTCACCGCCAAGGGCGGGCTGCTGGAAAACGGCTTCTTCGACCTGCACGCGGTCTATCCCAACCTCATGCTCGCGATGCTGCTGGTTGCCGGTGTCGCGCGCGGCGTGGTGGGCATGGCACTGGCCGATTCCTCCTCACTGGTGTTCCAGGCCTATGCGCTGAACTGCATCTGGGCGACGCTGAGCCTGCTGATCGTGATGGCAGCGCTCGCCGTCGGGCGCGAAACGCGGCAAATACGCGTGCGCGCCCGCATCGCCGCCGACCTGCCGGTCACGCTGCGCCTGCCGGACGGCAGCACGGTCGCTGGGCGGACGCACGATCTGTCGCAGGGCGGCGCCGGCATCGTCACCGCCGAGCCGCTGGGCGGGGCGGACGGCACGCCGGTCCGCATCCTGCTGCGCCTGGGCGCCGATCTGCTCGACCTGCCCGCGGTCATCCAGCGGCATGGCGGCACCTCCGTGCAGGTCCGCTGGACGCCCGCCGATGTGGCCGAGGAATCGGCGGTGGTGCGGGCGGTGTTCAGCCGCGCCGATGCGTGGCGGCACTGGGCGGACGATCCGCTGGATCATCCGCTGGTCAGCCTGTGGCGGGTGCTGGCCTCCATCCGCGGCCTGTTCCGCCCGCGCTATCGCGCCCGGGGCCGC
>JAKAZX010000430.1 GCA_021826485.1 Pseudomonadota bacterium
TCATCAAGCGCACGCGAGGGAGCGGACAGGCGGCCCTGATGACGGCGGGCGTTGAGCCCCATTGCGAGACGGCCGACCTGTCCGCGCCGTGATCCGGGAGGCCTCCCGGATCACGGCACCCCCTTCCACGGGACGCGCCCACAACCTACCTCATCCGCAAGAGACAATTGCGAGCGCAGCGAAGCAATCCAGGCGCTTGGCACGGAGTCGTGTCTGCATCACCGGGATTCCGGAGCGCGGACGTGGCGGCACAGGGCGTCCCGCATCAGTCCGCCCGTATGTCGCCGGCAATCAGCCGCCGGATCTCCCCGGCCATCCTGCGGCCGACGGCCTGATCGGAAAACTCTGCCACCACGCGCTCGCGTCCCGCCGCGGCGAGGGTTGCGGCGCGACGCGGGTCATCCAGCAGCGTGCGGATCGCCGCGCGCAGCGCCGCCGGATCGTGCGGCGGCACCACCAGCGCGGTTTCGTCCGCTACGACATAATCGCGGATCGGCGGGTTGTCCGACACCACCAGCGGGCGCGCCATCGCCATCGCCTCCAGGATGCTGCCGACGCCGGAGGCGTTCAGCGTCTCGTGCAGCGGCACCACGACGAGGGCGGCAGAGGCGTACAGCGCGCGCAGTTCCACGAAGCTCAACCGCTGGGGTATCTGGGTGATGCGCGCGCGGCCGGACATCTGCGGCAGCGCGCGGCGCGTCTTGACCACCACATCGACGTCGAGGTCAGAGACCGCGGCGATGAACGTGTCGAAATCGCGCCCCTGGTCGTCGCCGATGGCGAGGATGGGGCCGTGCGTGGGTGCCGGTTCGGGGCGGAAGAAATCCACATCCAGGTGCTGCCACACCACGCTGCTGCTGCGGCCGTAGCGGGTGCGCAGATAGTCCTGATGGAACCGCGACAGCACGAACACATGATCCACGCGCGGCAGCGACGCGCGCTGCAACAGGCGGCGCGGCAGCCAGTGCCGTTCCGGCACGATATCCCACATCGCGATCTTCGGCCGGTAGCGCAGCAGCCGGCGCAGCAGCAGCGGAATCGTCGCCGGCGATTCGAACACCGACAGCAGCAGGTCGATGTCGCGATGCCGCGTCAGCACCTTCATCGCCCGCAGCGGATCGAGCCCGGTGTAGATCGGATGCCGCCCGGCGATCGAGCGCACCACGGCATCGTGCGGGTCGAACAGTTCCACCTCCACGCCGTAGCGCTGCATCACCCGATAGATCGTGAACGGGTCGGGCACCTGGCCGGGGACGAAGGCATCGCGTTCCGGCTGCCATTGTTCCGGCGGCACCAGCAGCACCCGCACCGGGCGCGATGCGGCCGGCACCGCCATGGCGGGGGCTGCGCGGGTCAGATGAACAGGCTGCCGACCAGGGCTGCGGGCGCGATGCCCTGGATGGTCACGTCATGCGTCGCGGAGAGGTGCAGCACCGCATTGCCCGCCGCATCCTGCGTGACCGCGCCGAGCAGTGTCGTCAGCGCGCCCGAGCCGGGCGTGACGCCGGTGATCTGCAGGCGGTCGATCAACGGGTTGAACCCCGCGATGATGTCGTGGCCGATATCCGTGGGGGACAGGTCGAAGATCGCCGCACCGCTGCCGGCCTCCATGAAGTTGTTGCCGCTGCCGCCCTCGAACGTGGTGGTGCCGGCGCCGCCGAACAGATAGTCGCTGCCCGGCCCGCCGATCAATGTCGTTGTGCCGGACCCGCCGAACAGGATGTTGATGCCGCTGCCGCCGATGATGGTCACGGGGGCGCTGCCCTGCTCATAGACAAGCTGGTCGCCGCTGCCTTCCTGCACGGTCACCGGCGCGGTGCCGTTGTCGTTGCGCACGAAGGTCATGCCGTTGGTCAGCAGCGTGCCGTCCGCCAGCCGCGGGACGATGTTCAGGCTGGGGTCGGTCTGATAGTTGCTCTGTGCCGTGTAGCCGGCATTGGCCAGCAGCCAGCCATAGGCCTGCATGGCGGCCGGGGAGCCGGTCCAGGTGATCGCCTCGGCCAGCGCCATCGTGATGAGCTGCTGGTAGTTCGAGGAGTTCAGCAGCGCGCCGGTGCCGAAATCGGCAGGGTTCAGCTTGGCCGGGGTCGTCAGCGTCGCCGCCGTGGTTGCGGCGGAAACCGCCGACCAGGACGTGTAGGCCGTGCCGGGCGCCGGGTACTGCAGATTGGCGCTGGTCGGATTATAGAGATAGAGTTCGTAGTCGGCGCCGTCGGTCGGGCTGAAGCCGTTGCTGCCGTTCAGGAACATGCCGGCCAGGAAGTTCGCCTCCCAGCCCAGCAGCGCCTTCGCGCCGGGGATGCCGAGGCCGCAGGCCAGCCCCAGCGTGCTGGCCAGATAATCCTCCTGCCAGGGGGGAATGGCGCCGGGGCTGTTGACCCCCGGAAACCAGCCGGAAACGGCGCCGGCGCCCAGCGTGTTCGCCTCCTCCAGCATGTAGCTGATGCTGTTCGTCGCCACCTGAGTGAAATAGAGCTGCATCGCCGAGCCGGTCGGGTTGGCCGATGCGGCCTCGACGATTTCCCGCAGGCTCCAGGCCTGCTGGCGCACCTGGCTGATCGAAACGACGCCCTGCCCCTCCAGCCGCGTCGCCGGCGAGTTGGAGATCACGTCGAAGCTGGCCTGGGCGTTCAGCTCATCGAGGTAGGTGCGGTCGCCGGTCAGCAGATAGGCGATGTACGACAGGTCCGGCTGGTGCGCCGCGTCGGGCGTCCAGCCGGTTTGTGTCGCCGAGGGTGCGGGCTGCGCCAGCGCCTGCGTGCCGCCGGTTCCGCCTGCCGAATTGTCCCACAGCAGCGGGTAGCTGCTGGCCATGATGTAGCTGTCGGGCGTGGTGTTGGTGGCGGGGTCGTAGATGTTCCACGGCACGCTGCCGGCCGCGTTCGCCTGCGCCAGGGCGTAGGCCGCCGCCGTCGGGTCCTGCGTCATCAGCCAGATGGCATTCCAGCGCGGCTGCGGGCCGATATCCGGCCGCCCGCCGGTGGTCGGCATGTACTGCTGCACGCTGGCGGAGCCGAGGATGCCATACGTGCTACCGCCGAGCTGCCCGGCCTCGGTCGCGATGGTGGAGGCATCGACGCCCGACGTGGTGTCGTAGTTCTGGATCGCGCCGGTCTTTTCCAGCGCCGGGATGTCGTGCTGGATGTTCACCCCCGGCGCGTTGTTGCTGTACACCGCCTGATGCCAAGTCTGGTACTGCCACTGGTTGATGCCGGATTGCGACAGCACCGTGCCGCCATTCAGCGTGATCGCGAAATTGTAGGACAGCGACGTGGCCTGCGTGCCGAGCGCCGACTGCATGGCGATGTCGTTGGCGAAGGTGACATCGGTGCTGGTGCTGCCGTCGGCATACACCGTGATGTCGAAGGTCAGGTGCATCGGCGTGCCGGCAATCTGCCCGCTGTCGATGCGCACCT
>JAKAZX010000431.1 GCA_021826485.1 Pseudomonadota bacterium
CTTCTTCGCTGCCGTCCAGGCGGACGGCCTGCGCGACGTGGTGGCCGCCGAACTGCTGCTGCGTGCGCCCCTGGACCCGGCGCGGCTAAACGGCTGCGGCCTGCTGGTGGTCAACCCGCCGTTCCGCTTCGAGGCGGAGGCGCCGGCGATCCTGGCGGCGCTGCTGGCGCGGCTGGGCACGCGGGAGGACGGCGCGGCGGCGGAACTGGTGCGGATCGCGGCGGAATAGCCGGGCAAGCCAGCGGCGGGCACGCGGCGGTCCGCGAAGGCGGGAGAGAAAATCGATCATGTTCATCATGATCGATTTTCAGCTTGACGCATCTCCGCCGCCATGCAGGATGGCGGGGCTGCCGTCCAACGGCACGGGGAGGATGCGATGCGCTTCATCAGTTTTGCCGATCAGGCCGGCAACGGCCTGGGCATCGTCACCGCCGGGGGCGAATGGCGCGGGCTGCGGGCCGGGCAGGCGGGCTATCCGGGCGATCTCGTGACGCTGCTGCAAGCGGGGGCGGCGGCGCTGGCCGCAGCCCATGCGCGGCTGCGCGACGCCCCGGTGCTCGATCCGGCCGGCGTCCGGCTGCTGCCGCCGCTGCCGCACCCGGCGAAGATCATCTGCGTCGGGCTGAATTATGCCGACCACGCGGCGGAAAGCCGGTTCGCGCCGCCATCCTACCCGACGCTGTTCGCGCGCTTCGCCACCAGCCTGATCGGCCACGGCGCCCCGCTGATCCGCCCGCGCGCCTCCGAGCAGTTCGACTATGAGGGCGAACTGGTCGCGGTGATCGGCGCTCCGGGGCGGCATATCGCGCCGGCCCGCGCGCTCGATCACGTGGCTGGCTATTCGGTGTTCAACGATGGCTCGGTGCGCGACTTCCAGCACCGCACGCCGCAATGGACGATGGGCAAGAATTTCGACGGCACCGGCGCGTTCGGCCCCACCTTCGTCACCGCCGACGAACTGCCCGCCGGGGCGCGCGGCCTCAGGTTGCAGACGCGGCTGAACGGCGCGGTGGTGCAGAACGCCACCACCGACGATCTGCTGTTCGACGTGGCGACGCTGGTGGCGACGATCAGCGCGGCGATCACGCTCGACGCCGGCGACGTGATCGTGACCGGCACGCCCGCCGGGGTCGGCGCCGCGCGCAAGCCGCCGCTCTGGATGAAACACGGCGATCGGTGCGAAGTGGAGGTCGAGGGCGTCGGCCTGCTGGCCAATCCGGTCGAGGATGAGCGGCCCGGCTAACGGCAAGGCGCAGGCAAGGGGAGGAAGCAGAACATGACGGCGATCGGGGGCTTCAAGCCGGCAAGCCGGCGCGGCCAGCGGCCGGCGATCCACTCCATCGGCGAATTCGTGCTGAGCGTGCCCGATCTTGCGCCGGCGCAGCATTTTTACGGTGCCTTCGGCCTGGCGGTTGTCGAGGAGGGCGACGCCCTGGCGCTGCGCACCGAGGCGGACGGCTATCGCTGGGGCCGCGTGGTCGGTGGGCCGCGCAAGGCGATGCACCACGTCACCTTCCACTGCTTCGAGGAGGATTTCGAGCCGCTGAAGCACCACCTGGAGGGCGAAGGGGTGCGCCTGCTCGATCCGCCGCCGGGATTTCCCAGCAACGGCCTGTGGATCCGCGATCCCGATGGGCTGCTGATCGAGGTTGCGGTGGGCGTGAAGACCTCGCCCGACACCAAGCAGCCGGTGGCGTGGGAGGAGACGCCGTCCGGCCGCCGCAACGCGCCGTACCGCCGCAACGCGCATACCGTGCAGCCGCGCCGGCTCAGTCACATCCTGCGCTTCACCCCCGACGTGCGCGCCGCCGTCGCGTTCTACAGCCGCATGCTCGGCCTGCGGTTGTCGGACAGTTCGGGGGAGCTGATCGCGTTCATGCACGCGGTCCACGGCAGCGATCATCACGTCATGGCGTTCAGCAAATCCGCAGCCCCCGGCCTGCATCATCTGAGCTGGGATGTCGGCACGCTCGGCGATGTCGGACTGGGCGCGATGGCGATGGCGGAGCGCGGATACGATCGCGGCTGGGGTCTCGGCCGGCACGTGCTCGGCTCCAACTACTTCCATTACGTGCGCGATCCCTGGGGCAGCTACAGCGAGTATTCCTGCGACATCGACTACATCCCGGCGACGATGGACTGGGAAGGGCTGGACCATCCGGCGGAGGATTCCTTCTATCTCTGGGGGCCGCAGGTGCCGCCGGAGTTCATCGTCAACGCCGAAGCGGAGACGGCGGGCTGACATGCAAGACGCGGAAACCGACATCGTCATCGTCGGCGCCGGGCCGGTCGGGCTGGCGCTGGCGATTGAGCTCGGCCTGCGCGGCGTGCGCGCGACGCTGATCGAGCAGAACGACCGCATTGCGCCGCAGCCGCGCGCCAAGACCACCAATGTCCGCTCGATGGAGCACATGCGCCGCTGGGGCATCGCCGATGCGCTGCGCGCCAGCGCGCCGCTGCCGTCCGACTACCCGACCGACATCGTCTTCGCCACCCGCCTGTTCGGCCATCCCCTGGCGCATATCCCCAACGCGTTCAACGGCGCGCGCGTGCGCGACGACCGCTACTCGGAGCCGGCGCAGTGGGTGCCGCAGTTCAAGGTGGAGGCGGCGCTGCGCGCGCGCGTGCGCACGCTGCCGACAGTCACGCTGCTGGAACACACGCGCTTCGTCGATCTCGCCGAATCATCGGACGGCGTCACGGCGGAGGTCGAGGACATCGCCACCGGCGCGCGGCAGCGGATTGCCGCGCGGCACCTGGTCGGCGCCGATGGTGCGCGCAGCGACGTGCGCCGGCTGCTCGGCATTGCGATGCAGGGCCGCCACGCCTTCGGCTTCAACCTGAACTACGTCGTCCGCGTGCCCGCGCTGCGCGATCTGGGCGGGCTGCAACCGGCGATCATGTACTGGCTGGTCAACACCGACAGTCCCGCCGTCACCGGGCCGATGGACCGGGACGACGTGTGGTTCTACGGCTTCCTGCGCGGCAAGGATGAGCCGCCGCCGGACGAAGCGGCGGTCAAGGCGCGTATCCGCCGGTCCTTCGGCCGCGAGATCGACGCGGAGATTCTCGTCACCGATGCCTGGGCGGCGCACAGCCTGATCGCCGACCGCTACGGCACGCGGCGCATCCTGCTCGCCGGCGATGCCTGCCATCTGCATCCGCCGTTCGGCGGCTACGGCATGAATCTCGGCCTCGGCGACGCCGTCGATCTCGGCTGGAAGCTTGCCGCCGCGGTGCAGGGCTGGGGCGGCGCCGCGCTGGTGGCGAGTTACGAAGCCGAACGCCGTCCCGTGCATCGCCGCGTGATCGAGGAGGCGGTGGCGAACTACGCGCTGCTGTCCGACCATCTCGCCCGGCCGGAGCTGGAGGCGGATACGCCGGAAGGGGCGGCGGTGCGCGTCGAGATC
>JAKAZX010000432.1 GCA_021826485.1 Pseudomonadota bacterium
GCCCTGGGCAACCGCGGTGACGGCGCGGGTCACGGCGGTGGTCGGCCACAGCAGATCGTCGATCAGCGCGTTGACCGAGCTTTCCATCTCGCCCCAGGCGCCATCGACGATGCCGAAGCGGACGCGCTGGCTGGTCTTGCCCTCGCGGCCGACCACGTGGCCGACATGCTCAAGCTGCTGCGCCATGCGCTGGTTGGCGGCGACGATCTCGTTGAACGTATCGGCGACCTTGCCGTACAGCCCGGTGCTCGCACCCGGCAGCCGGACCGAGAAATCGCCCGCCCGCATCGCCTGCAGCGCCCGCAGCAGATCATGCAGATCGAACATCGTGGCATCCGGCGCATAATCCGCGACGGCGGCGGCCTCACCTTGTGGCGGCATGCGGGCTGCTCCTGGAACGGTTCGGTCCGGCTACGCTCCTAGCAAATCGGCTACCCGCGCATCAGGCGGCCCCGCGGCCGGCCCGTCCCGCTCACGCCGTGTTTACCGTGCGGCGGAAACGATCGAGCCGGAACGGGGCCGGATCGACCACCGGGGTTTCCCCTGCCACCAGCTCGGCCATCAGCCGTCCCGCGCCCGGGCCGATGCCGAAGCCGTGGCCGGAGAAGCCGGTGGCGATGAAGAATCCCGGCAGGCTGGCGACCGAGGAGATCACCGGCACCGCATCCGGCGTCACGTCGATCAGCCCGCCCCAGGTCTCCACCACTTTCATGTCGCGGAAGAACGGGAACGCCCGCGACAGATGCTCGCGGCCCTCGCGCAGCACGCCGGCATGCGGCACCGGATTCATCACGCGCACCGTCTCGAACGGCGAACGGCCGTCCAGCCCCCAGCGCCGCGGCAGGCGCCATTCCTCCAGGAAGCGCGAGCCGAGACGCAGCCGCAATTCCTGCCGGTTGGCCATCCAGGACGGTGCGAAATCGCGGAACAGGCGGATGCTGTCGGGCAGGATGTCGGCGATGGTGGCGTTGCGCTGGGCGATCGTGTAGCCGCCGTCCAGCCGCTTGCGGAAGCCGAAATTGCTCGCCCCGGCCGCCAGTTCCGGGCCGCCGGGCAGCGGGGCGGTGCGCATCACGCTGCCCAGCACGCGCAGTTGCGGCAGGTCGATGCCCTGGTTGCCGCAGAACAGCCGCGACCACGCGCCGCCCGCCAGCACGACGGATTGGCAGGCGATTCGCCCGCGCTCGGTCACCACCCCGGTGATCCGCCCGCCCGCCAGGTCCAGCCCGCGCACCGCGCAGCCGGTCAGCACCTGCGCCCCCGCCGCCCGCGCGCCGAGGGCGATCGCCGGGGCGGCGCGCGACGGCTCCGCCCGCCCGTCCTCCGGCGTCATCACCGCGCCGGCCCAGCGCACCGCGGAGCCGGGCAGCACCGATTCGATCTCGTCGGACGCCAGCCGACGCGTCGGCACCTGATACTGCCGCGCCGCCTCGATCCAGCCGTCATAGGCGGCCAGCTTCGCCGGGGTTTCGCACAGATAGGCGATGCCGGCCTGGCGGAAGCCGGTTTCCGCGCCCAGCAGCGCGTTCATGCCGCGCCACAGCCGCAGGCTCTCGATCGCCAGCGGCAGTTCGCGTACGTCGCGGCCCATCGTCCGGCACCAGCCCCAGTTGCGGCTGGACTGCTCGGCGCCGATCTGCCCCTTCTCGCACAGCACGACGGGAATGCCCTTGCGCGCCAGGAACAGCGCGGTGCTGCTGCCGATGATGCCGCCGCCGACCACCACCACCTCCGTCCGGTCCGGCAGCGCCGGATCGGATTCCACCGGATCGACCCCTGGCCCCATGCGCGCGACTCCTCTTGCCTTCCTGTCGCAGCGTTCATAGCCGTCCCGGCTTGCCGATACATCCGCGCGGGTGTCTGATCGGCGCATGCCCGATGTGATCGTCATCGGCGCCGGCATCAGCGGCGCCGCCACCGCCCTCGAGCTTGCCGCCGAGGGGGTCGAGGTCCTGCTGCTCGACCGCTACGGCCCGGCGGCGATGGCGTCCGGCTGGACGCTGGCGGGGGTGCGCCAGTCCGGCCGCCACCCGGCAGAGCTGCCGCTGGCGCGCGCCGTGGTCGCCCAGTGGGCGACGCTGGCCGACCGGCTGGACGGGCCGACCCATTACATCCGCCAGGGCAATCTCCGCCTCGCCCGCACGGCGGAGGAGGTGGCGGTGATCCGCCGCCTGGTCGCCGAGCAATCCGCCGCCGGCCTCGATCTCCGCTTCCTGCCCGATGCCGCGTCGGTATGCGCCGTCGCCCCGGCGGTGGCGGAGACGGTGCTGGCCGGCTCGTTCTGCCCCACCGACGGCCATGCCGACCCGGTGGCGACGGTGGAGAGCTTCGTCCGCGCCGCCGAGCGTCTCGGCGCGGTGCTGCGCTTCGGCGAGGCGGCGGAGGCGATCGAGGTCGCGGATGGCCGGGTGATCGGCGTGCGCACCGCCTCCGGCGTCATTCCCGCCGGGCGGGTGGTGCTCGCCGCCGGGCTGTTCGGCAACGCGCTGCTGGCGCCGCTCGGCCTGTCGGTGCCGATCGAGGTGCCGATGGTCACCGCGCTGCGGTCCGAACCGGCGCCGCCGCAGCTTGCCCCGGTGATCGGCGTCGCCAACGCCGACTGCGCCGGCCGGCAGGAGGCGGACGGGCGCTGGCGCGTCACCAGCGGGCGGGAGACCTGGCCCGGCGCGCTGGCGGAGGAGGATGGCCGCCCCGTGATGCGCCCCTCCGCCGCCAGCATCGCCGAGACCGTGATCCGTTTCGGCGCCGTCGTGCCCGCCTTCCGCGCCGCCCGCATCGAACGGGTCTGGGCCGGGCTGATCGACCTGACGCCGGACGGCCTGCCGGTGCTGGACGCGCCGGACGCGGTGCGCGGGCTGGTGATCGGCATGGGCTTCTCCGGCCACGGTTTCTGCCTCGGCCCGGTCACCGGCCGGATCCTGGCCGATCTGGCGCAGGGCCGCACGCCCGCGCTGCCGATCGTGCCGTTCCGGCTCGACCGGTTCGCCGGCTGGAACGCGCCGCGCGCCGTGCCCACGCTGCATGGCTGAAGCCGCGCCGGTCCTGGCAATCCACGACCTGCGCACCGAGTTCCGCGTCGGCGGCGGCTGGCATGCCGCGATCGACGGCATCTCGCTCGAAATCGGGCGGGAGGAGACGCTGGCCCTGGTGGGGGAAAGCGGCTGCGGCAAGTCGATGACCGCGCTGTCCGTGATGGGCCTGGTGCCGCACCCCGCCGGCCGCATCGCCGCCGGCAGCGTGCGGCTGGAGGGGCGGGAACTGGTCGGGCTGCCCGAACCGGCGCTGGAAAAGCTGCGCGGCGCGCGCATGGCGATGATCTTCCAGGACCCGATGACCAGCCTGAACCCGGTCATGCCGGTCGGCGCCCAGGTGGCGGAGGGGTTGCGCGTGCATCGCAACCTGTCCCGCGC
>JAKAZX010000433.1 GCA_021826485.1 Pseudomonadota bacterium
TCTCGCCGGCGCGGATCTTGCGGAGGAAATACTTCTCGAAGGCGACTTTCGCGAGATGCACCCAGGCGCCGGTCGAGGCCCAGTTGACGTCGCGCGGCGGGATCTGCGGCTGGGCGACGAAGGCCACACCGCCATCGCCGAAATCGGCGAGGCAGACGGCGTTCCATGTCGCCCGCGCATGCGGTTCCTCGCCGCGCAGCAGCGCGCCTATATTATGGGCCGTGGCGGTGACCATCGATTCGATCATGAAACCGGTTTTCGGCACGCCGACCGGCACCGGCGTCTTGCCCACGGGCGGGATCGCGACGCAGACGCCGACGCTGAAGACGTTCGGATAGGTCGGGTTGCGCTGGTGTTCGTCGATCAGCACGAAGCCGCGCGGATTGACCAGCCCCTCGATGCCGCGCAGCGCCGGCACGCCGCGGAAGGCGGGCAGGAACATGGTGAATCGGCTGGCCAGCTCGTGGGTCGCGACCGTCTGGCCATCGGTACCGACTTCCTCGGCCACCACCGTGTCGGTCCCGACCGAGGCGATCTTCGCGTTGGTCACCCATTTGATGTGGCGGTGGCGCAGCTCGCTCTCCATCAGCGACTTGGTGTCGCCCACCCCATCGAGCCCGAGATGGCCGATATAGGGTTCGGAGGTGACAAAGGTCATCGGCACCTTGCTGCGCAGGCGGCGCTTGCGCAGCTCGCGGTCGAGGATGAAGGCGAATTCGTAGGCCGGGCCAAAGCAGGACGCGCCCTGCACGGCGCCGACCACGACCGGCCCGGGGTTGGCGCAGAAACGCTCGAACACCTCGAAGGCGGAGGCGGCATGATCGGTCTGGCAGATCGAAACCGTGTTCTGCTGCGGGCCGCAGCCGGGAATCTCGTCGAAGGCGAGTTCGGGGCCGGTGGCGATGATCAGATAGTCGTAGGGAATGCTATCGCCGCCATTGAGCTCGACACGGTTTTCGGCCGGATGCACGCGGGCGGCGCCCTCGGTGCGGAAGGTGATGTTCTTGCGGCGCGTCACCTTGTCGAGCGAGACCTCGATCTCGGCGCGGTCGCGCCAGCCGACGGCGACCCACGGGTTGGACGGAGTGAACTGGAATGTGTTCCGTTCGCCGATCAGGGTGATCCTGTCTTCCGGCCTGATCTGTCCCGCGGTTTCGAACGCGGCGAGCGTGCCGCCGAGTCCCGCGCCAAGGACCACAATCTCTGCCATGCTTTCCTGCCTTTCCGAGCGATCCGGCGAAGGCGGCGCTCCGCCGCGCCCGAACCGATGTTAATTGGTTTGCGGCGACGCCGGCTTGACCTGGATCAACGCCCGCGCGGACAGCCGGGAGAAAACTGCCGATGCGCGGTGCGGCCGGACGATCCGGCGCCGCCACGATTGACAATATATGCATATATTCGTATATACGCAAGTATGAAACTGGATATCGACGCGATGAACCTGGCGGCCGACGAGGCCAGCGACCTGCTGAAGTCGCTGGCCAACCGGCACCGCCTGCTCATTCTCTGCCAGTTGCTCGACGGCGAGCGGTCGGTGGGCGAACTGGTCGCATTCCTGCAGATCCGCGACAGCGCGGTCTCCCAGCACCTGGCGCTGCTGCGCAAGGACGGGCTGGTGACCGCGCGGCGCGAAGGGCAGAGCATCCGGTATTGCATCGCCAGCGCACCGGCGCGCACGGTGATTTCGGCGCTGGCCGGTATCTACTGCGTGCCCGACGGTGCCTCCTGCGCGGCGCCCGATCCTTCATCGACAACGGAGATTTCGACATGACGACACCTTCACCTCTGCGCGACCTCGACCCTGCCACCGTGCACGACGACCTGCGCGCCGGCCGCATCCTGCTGGTCGATGTGCGCGAGCCGCAGGAATTCGCGGTGGAGCGCATTCACGGCGCGCTGCTGTTCCCGCTCTCCACCTTCGATCCGGCGATGCTGCCGCAGGATCCCAACAAGCCCATCGTCTTCCAGTGCGGCTCGGGCAAGCGCTCGGCGATGGCGGCGGCGAAGTGCAACGCGGCGGGCATCGCGGTGAATGCCCATCTCGCCGGCGGGATGATGGCGTGGAAGGCGGCGGGGATGCCGTATGTCTCGCTCGATTCCGCCACCGGCCAGGTGGTCGACCGCCGCTGACCTACCGCCCGCCGCACCGTCCCCGACAAGGAACGACAGCATGCCCCGCAAGCCATTCCTCCTCTCGCTGCTGCTGCCGTTCCTGCTCCTGTTCGGGGCGGCGCCGGCGGGTGCCGCAACACCTGCATCGACCTTCACCGTCGCCGCCCGCATGGTGCCGGACCAGAAGGCGGTGTTCGCGACCGTCGAAAGCCGCAACGTGGTGCCGGCACGCACGCGGATCGGCGGGACGGTCACCGCTCTTGTCGTGCGTGATGGCGACAGCGTGACGGCGGGGCAGGTCATCGCCACCGTGCACGACCAGAAACTGGAACTGCAGATCAAGGCGCTGGATGCCGAGATTACGGGGCTGCGGGCCAGCCTCGACCAGGCGCAGACCGATCTGCGGCGCACCGAGGCGCTGGCGCATAGTGGCGCGGTGTCGCGCCAGCAGCTCGACCAGGCGCGGACGGCGGTGGACGTTGCCGCCAGCACGCTCCGCGCGCGGATCGCGCAGCGCGCCGTCGCGGCACAACAGCAGAACGAGGGCGCGGTGCTGGCGCCGATCGCCGGGCGGGTGCTGAACGTGCCGGTGACCGATGGCACGGTGGTGCTGCCGGGAGAGGCGATCGCCACCGTCGCCGAGCAGAATTTCATTCTCCGCCTCAGGATTCCCGAACGGCACGCGCTGCATCTGAAGGCGGGCGACATGGTGCGTCTGGATGGCGGCGAATTCGGCCTGGCCGGGGCGCAATTCGGCCGCATCACCCTGGTCTATCCGCAGATCGTCGCCGGGGATGTGCGCGCCGATGCCGAGGTGAAGGGGATCGGCAGCTATTTCGTGGGCGAGCGCGTGCGCGTTTTCGTGCCGGCAGGCGAGCGGCGGACGATCGTGGTGCCGTCCGGCTTCGTGTTCACCCGCTTCGGCCAGGATTACGTGAAGCTGCGGCAGAAGGATGGCAGCGTGATCGACGCGCCGGTGCAGCGGGGCCTTCCGCTGCCGACCCGCGCGATGCCCGACGGGTTGCAGATCCTCGCCGGCCTCGTACCGGGCGACGTGCTGGTGCGGCCGTGAGGCTCGGCATTTCCGGGCGGCTCGCCCGCGCCTTCATCCGCTCGCCGCTGACGCCGCTGTTCCTGCTCGCGGCGCTGGCCGCCGGGCTGGTCGCCATCACCACCATTCCGCGCGACGAGGACCCGCAGATCCATGTCCCGATGGTGGACGTGATGGTGCAGGCGAACGGGCTCAAGGCGGCCGATGCCGCGGAACTCGTGACCAAGCCGCTCGAGACGAT
>JAKAZX010000033.1 GCA_021826485.1 Pseudomonadota bacterium
CCCGCGACCCCGGGGGCGGCAGGGGCAGCCGCCGCCGGCGGGGCCAGCATCGTCGCCATCGTCAATGGCGACGTGATCAGCAGTGAGGACGTGGCCAACCGGCGGCGCCTGTTCGCCCTGTCCACCGGCCTGCCGCTGTCGCAGGAGGTCTTGGATCGGCTGACGCCGCAGATCACCCGCCAGTTGATCGACGAGCGGCTGCGCCTGCAGGAAGTGCAGCGCCGCCGCATCCTGGTCGCCGATGCCGACATCGCGCGCGCGATCGGCGATGTGGAGGCGCGCAACAACATGGCCCCCGGCACGCTGCGCAAGCGGCTGGCCTCGGACGGCGTCGCGTATCGCACGCTGGTCGATCAGATCCGCGTGCAGCTCGGCTGGACGCGCGTGCTGCGCCAGCAGCTCGGCAGCCAGACGCAGGTCACCCCGGCCGAGATCGACGAGCAGGAGCGGCTGTTCAAGCAGCAGATCGGCCAGCCGGAGTTCCATGTCGGCGAAATCTTCATCCCGGTCGAGAATCCCAGTCAGGCGGAGGAGGCGCGGCGGTTCGCCGACACGGTGATCCAGCAGTTGCGCGCCGGTGCCCCGTTCCCTGTGGTGGCGGCGGAGTTCAGCCAGAGCCAGACCGCGCTGGTCGGCGGCGACCTGGGATGGGTGCAGCCCGCCCAGATCGACCCGGAGGTGGAACACGTGCTGAACGAAATGCCGCCCGGCGCGATGAGCAATCCGATCCGCGTGCCTGGCGGCTACGACATCGTGACGCTGCACGCCAAGCGCGAGATCGGCAACGACATGGCGACGCTGCTGAACGTGCGGCAGGCGTTCCTGCCGTTCACCTCCCGCCTCGATCCCGCCAACCCGACCGACCAGCAGCGGCAGACGCTGGCCAAGGCGCAGCAGCTTTCGTCCGCCGCCCAGAGTTGTGACGCGGTGGAGGCGGCGGGCAAGGCGGCCGGCAGCGTGCGCCCGCCCAACCCCGGCGACGTGCGGCTGGACGCGGTGCCGCCGGCCATGCGCTCGGTGCTGGAGAAGCTGCCCGACGGCAAGCCCAGCGGGCCGCTGGTCTCGGCCGACGGCATCCTGATCATCATGATCTGTTCGCGCAGCGAAAAGAACGTCGGCATCCCGACGCGCGACGAACTGGCCCAGCGGCTGCTGGACGAGCGGATCGAACTGGTGTCCCGGCAATTGATGCGCGATCTGCAGCGGCGCGCCCAGCTCGACCAGCGGTCCTGACCGCGCCCCTGCCGCCGCTGCGCGAGGTGATCGCGCGGCACGGGCTGGATGCGCGCCGCGCGCTGGGCCAGCATTTCCTGCTGGACGGCAACCTGACGACGCGCATCGCCCGCCAGGCGGGGGACCTCGCCGGGTGCCACGTGGTGGAAGTCGGGCCGGGACCGGGCGGGCTGACCCGCGCCCTGCTGGCGGCCGGGCCGGCCGGCGTGACCGCGGTGGAGCTGGACCCGCGGGCGATCGCGGCGATGCGGGAACTGGCGGCCGGGGAGCCGAACCTGACCGTGGTGGCGGGCGACGCGCTGGCGCTCGACCTCGCCGGCCTCGTGCCGGCGCCGCGGCAGATCGTTGCCAACCTGCCGTACAACATCGCCTCCCCCCTGCTGGTCGGCTGGCTGCGGCAGGCGGCGTCCTGGCAGCGGCTGACGCTGATGTTCCAGCTTGAGGTGGCCGAGCGCATTGCGGCCAGCCCCGGCAGTGCCGCCTATGGCCGACTCTCGGTGCTGGCGCAGTGGGTGGCGGGGGTGGAGCTGCGCCTGCGCATCCCGCCCGCCGCCTTCGTCCCGCCGCCCGCGGTCTGGTCGGCGGTGGTGGTGCTGACGCCGCATGCAGCACAGCCGCCGCCGGCGCTGTTCGCCGCGATGGAGCGGCTGACCGCCGCCGCGTTCGGCCAGCGGCGCAAGATGCTGCGCGGGTCGCTGCGGTCGCTGGGCGGGGCCGACCTGCTGGCGCAGGCCGGCATCGACCCGGAGCGGCGGGCCGAGACGCTGGACATCGCGGAATTCGACCGGCTGGCCGGGCTGCTGGCCTGACGCGGCTCAGCTTCGCGCGAAGGCGGCGTTGATGTCGTCGATGGCGGCGCGCAGCGCCCCGTCCTGCAAGGCCGCCGCCACGCGGTCGCTCGCCCAGCCCTGGAACGCCATGTAGCCAGGGCCGCGCGGCCGGACATAGGAGCGTTCCAGCGTCCGCCGCGTGGCCGCGTAGAAGCTGCCATTGGCCGCGTCCAGCGCCGCATCGTGCCAGGCCAGCCGGTGCGCCGGCTGGCCGCCCGCGGCGGTGTAGGGGCCGGTCTGCGCGGCGGCGGAGGCGAACCATCGCGCCGCGGCGACCGCCGCCTCCGGCGCCGCGCTGAAGGCCGAGACGGCCATGCCGGTGCCGCCCAGCGTGCCGCCGGCGCTGCCGGGCAGCGGCAGGTCGGCAAAGCCGATGCGCGCCGGACGGAAGCCGGGACGGGCATAGCTGACATAGCCGTAGATCAGCGGCGCGCAGGCGATCCGCGCGTCCGGCTGGGCCATCCGCTCGAACACCGCGATCGGGTCCAGCGTGAAGCAGGCCGGGTCGAGCCAGGCGGTGAACTGCCGCAGCTTCTCCAGCGCCGCCACGCCGTGCTCCGGCGCGATCAGCGGCCCCGGCTCCGCCCCGCAGGGATGCCCGCAATTGGCGGCGAGCGTGTAGAACGCCATCAGCGCATGCGGCGAGCGCAGCGGCACCAACACCCGCCCGTCCCGCGCCAGCCCGGTCACTTCCGCCCAGTCCGCCGGCGCCGCCGCCAGCAGGTCGGGCCGCCACGCCTGCACCTGCGTCGCCGCGTCGATCGGCAGCGCCCACAGCGCTCCGTCCCACCGATAGCTCGCCAGCGACGGCCCGATCGCGTCCTGCCCGGCCTCGTCCAGCGGCAGCAGGCAGCGGTCCCGCGCCACCAGCCCGACATGGGGATGATCGATCACGATCAGGTCGTAGCGGCGCGCCAGCTCCTCGACCGGGTAGGATTCGAAGTCCTGGAGCGAGCGGCGTTCCCACGCGATGTCCACGCCCGTCCGGTCGCGCCAGATCGCCGAACAGGCGGCCAGCGGGTCGTAGCCCCGCGGGTGGTCCCAGGTCATGCCACGGAGCCGGGTCACAGGCCGAATTCCCGAACGATTGCCGCGGTGTCCTGGCCGATGCGCGGGGCCGCCGTCCGGGTGGCCGGGCGCACGCCGTCGATGCGCAGCGGGGCGCGGGTGGTGCGGATGGCGACGTTGTCGGCGCGGGTGACGGTCTGCAGCAGGTCGAGGGCGGCGAACCCCTCGCTGCCCAGCAGCCGCGGCCAGTCGAGCACGTCGGCGCACCACACGTCCGCCGGCTGCAGGATGGCGAGCCAGTGCGCGGTGGGGGCGCCAGCGAGCCGTGCCGCGATCAGCCGCTTGATGTCGTCGCGCCGGGTGAAGCCGGCACCCGGCTCGGCCGCGGCGAGCGCCGTCAGATCGTCCAGTTGCAGCAGTTGCGCAAGCCGCGGCAGCGGCGTCATCGCCAGCGCGAGCCAGCCGTCCTGCGTCGCATAGACGCCATAGGGCGCAGCCAGGTAGGCATGCGCGCTGCGGAAGCCGGACCGCGCCGGCAGCCGCCCGCCGTCGTTCAGATGCGTGGTCAGCACCTCGAACTGCAGGTCGATCAGCGCTTCCATCAGGCTGGTTTCGACATGGCCGCCCTGCCCGGTGGTGCCGCGGCGGACCAGGCAGGCGAGCACGCCCTGCACGATGGTCGCCCCGGCCAGCATGTCGGCGACCGCGAGGCCGAACGGCACCGGCCCCTGATCGGCATCGCCGTTCAGCCACATCACGCCCGAACGCGCCTGCGCCAGCAGGTCCTGCCCGGGCAGCGCCGCCCACGGCCCATCCTCCCCATAGCCGGTGATGCTGGCATAGACGATGCGCGGATTGATCCGGCGCACCGCGTCGTAATCCAGGCCGATGCGGCCGATCACGCCCGGGCGGAAGTTCTGGATCAGCACGTCGGCGCGGCCGATCAGCGCGCGCACATGCGCCAGGTCCGCGGGGTCCTTCAGATCAGCCGCGAAGCTCTGCTTGTTGCGGTTGATGGCGTGGAACAGCGTCGAATCGCCGCCGATCTCGGTGTCCGTCAGATACAGCCGCCGGCACAGATCGCCGCCGTCCGGCCGCTCCACCTTGATGACGCGCGCGCCGAGATCGCCGAGCCTGAGCGCCGCATAGGGGCCGGAGAGGAACTGCGACAGGTCGAGCACCAGCAGCCCGTCGAGCGGCCCGGCGGTCATGCCGCGTCTCCCTGCGCGGGCGCGCCGTCACGATAGCGCACGGTTTGCAGATGCTCGCAGTACAGCACCAGCTCGCCCTCGCCCTTGAATACCTCGTAGCTGGCGCGGATCAGGCCCATCGTCGGATATTTCGGCGCTTTCGAGAGATTGGTGCGCAGCGTGTAGATGGTGTCCCCGATGAACACCGGCTTGATGAAACGGAGCTTGTCGTAGCCGTAGCTGAACGCGTTGACGCAGTTGGTGGCGACCAGGCCGAGGCCGGCGGAGAACACGAAGGCGCCGGCGACCAGCCGGCGGCCGAACACGCCTTCCGATGCCGCGAACATCTCGTCCTGCACATAGGGATGGATGTCGCAGACCAGGGTGTTGAACAGGTGGCTCTCGCCCTCGCTGATGGTACGGCGCAGCGAACGGATGCGCTGGCCGACCTCGAAATCCTCATAGAACCAGTTCTCGGCGTTCCACACGGGCAGTGCCGCGTGATCCGCCGGCATGTCGCGCGGATGCGTCGAGACGACGCCCACCGTTGCCGCCATTGCCGTCCTCCCTGCTTGCGCGCGAGACTAGCATGTTCGATCATGGATGAATAGAGTTTTTACAGGCAAATGAGGACCAACGATGGAACGGCCCCGGCACTTCGAGGACTACGTGCTCGGCGAAACCCGCCGCACCCACGGACGGACGATCACGGAGACCGATTTCGTCGTCCACGCCGGCCATACCGGCGACTTCTTCCCCCACCACATGGACGCCGAACTGATGAAGGCGTCGCAATGGGGCCAGCGCATCGCCCACGGCACGATGACCTTCGCCATCGGCATCGGGCTGACCGCGGGGGAGATCAATCCGCTGGCCTTCAGCTACGGCTATGACCGGCTGCGCTTTCCGCGCCCGGTGTTCATCGGCGACACCATCCACACCCGCCTGACCGTCACCGAGCTGGCGCCCGAACCGAAGCGGCCGGGTCACGGGCGGGTGGTGGAAAGCTGCGAGGTGGTCAACCAGCGCAACGAGGTCGTGCTGGCCTGCCAGCACATCCTGATGGCGCGCATGCGCGGTCACGGCGAGGCCTGAACCGGCGTCGCCGGGGCGGCGCTGGCGGCGAAGCAGGCTTCCACCAGCGCCATCGTGTGCCAGGCATCGGCCGCGGCCGTGACCAGTACCGCGTCCTCGCCGGCGGCGAAGCGCTGCAAATTGGCCATCGTACCGATGAAGGCATCCGGGAACCAGCCGCCGGCAAGCGGCACCTGTTCCCATCCCCCGCCGGCGGTGATCCACAATTCGTCCGGCTCGCCCTTCGGATAGTCCAGCAGCAGGCCGAGCTTGACGCGCGCGGCGCCGCGGTCGCCCTCCACACGGATCGCCGCATCCTGGAAGCGGCGGCCGAAATCATGGTCGTGATTGATCGACAGCACGCAGCGCACGCCGAGGCGCGTGTCCAGGATCGCCGCCGTGCGCGTCTGCGCCAGCGCATGCCGCGGATGGCCGAGCGTGCGCGCGCTGACGCCGACCGGATTGCCGAGCAGCGCGCGAATCAGATCGAGGTAATGGATCGAATGCACCGCGATCTCCACCCGCTGCTCGTGCGCCAGGAACGGGAACAGATGCCACGGCGTCAGCAGGTTCAGATGCACCTCGACATCGACGATCTCGCCGAGCAGACCCTGCGCGACGGCGTCCTGCACCGCCAGCATCATCGGCGCGAAGCGGAGCTGGAAGTTCACCGCCGCGATCAGCCGGCGCGCGCGACACAGCGCCAGGATGGCGCCGGCCTGCGCCAGATCGCGGCCCATCGGCTTCTGCATCAGCACCGCTGCCCCCTCCGGCAACGCGCGCAGCACGTCCAGATGCGCGCCCGGCGGCGTCGCGACGTCGAACACCGCATCCTGTGCGGCCACCTCGGCGAGACTGGCGAAGCGGCGGATGCCCCAGCGCGCCGCCAGCGCCTCCGCCTTCGCCGGATCGAGGTCGTAGACGCCGAGCACCGGGAAGCCGGCGCGGCGATAGGCCGGCAGATGCGCGTCCTGCACGATGCCGCCGGCACCGATCAGCACGATCGGGCACGGCCGCGACGGCAGGTCCCAGGCCTGGCGCAGCAGCGGCAGCGTCATCCGACGATCTCCGCGATGCGCGCCTGCGCGGTCGCCAGCAGGGAGGCTGTCGGCGCATCGGTGGTGACCGCCTGCGTCATCATCGCGTCGATCGCAGCGGCAATCTCCGACAGGCGCGGATGGCGCGGCAGGGTGCGCGCGACCGCGTGCAGCCCGTCCAGCTCATGGTAGAACGGTACGCTGCGGTTCACCGCCGGATCGGCCCAGGTGGAGCGGCGCACGCCGATGCCGCCTTCCGTCGTGGTCAGCAAATCCATCGCCGGGGTCGCGCAATGACGCAGGAAATCCCAGGCGAGGTCGCGCCGGCGGCTGCCCGCGGGGATGCACAGCAGCCAGAACACGTTGAGCGACACCGCCGCCCCGCCCTCGCCGCGCGGCAGCGGCGCGATGCCGACCCGGCCGCGCACGCGGCTGTCCGCCGCGGTTTCGGCATAGGCCGCGAAGCCGAACCAGTTGGCCATCAGCGCGACCTCGCCCGCGCAGAAGCGCATGCCGGAGGCGACGCTGTCGATTGCGCGCACATCCGCCGGCACGGCACCCCTGTCGGCGGCGAGGCGGCGCAGGAAATCCAGCGCCGCGACGGCGGCCGGCGTCGTGAGCTGCGGGCGGCCGGCATCGTCGAACGGCGCGCCGCCGCGTGTCCAGAGCTGCACGCAGAAATCGTAGAAGGAATTGTGGCCGTCGGGAAACAGCGCCAGCACGGTGCCGCTGCGCCCCGCTGGCGGATCGTGCAGGCGCCGCGCCGCGTCGTGGAACGCCGCCCAGGTCTGCGGCACCGCGATGCCGGCATCGCGCAGCAGATCGGTGCGGTAGATCAGGCATTGCGGGCCGTCGTGATACGGCATGCCCCAGATGCCGCCGGCGAAATCCTGCAGGCCGAGCAAAGACGGCGTCCAGGCCTGCGGGAAGTCGGGGATCGGCCGCTGCGTCATCAGCGGGCGCAGATCGGCCACCAGCCCGCCCGCCTGCGCCTCGGCGATCCAGTCGGTCGGCAGGAACGCCAGATCCCAGTCCGGCCCCGCCGCCTCGCGCCGGTCGAACAGCGCGGCATGCAGCGGATTGAGGTCGAGCGCCACCGCCTCGATCGCGAGCTTGCTGCCGGACGCCGCGGCGAAGGAGTGCCACTGCTTGACGATCGCGCTTTCGAACGGCGGGAATTTGCGCACCGCGACGCGGAAGGTTTCCATCATCCGGCCTCCGTGATGTCGTGCCGGCTGCCCGGCACCGTCTGCCGCGCGACCGCTGCCTCGTCCCAGGCGATGCCGAGGCCGGGGCTCGAGGACGCGACGGCGTGCCCGGCCTCGATGCGCATGCCCTCGGTGGTCAGCGAGTCGAGCTGCGGGATGTATTCCACCCAGCGCGCATTCGGCACCGCGCAGCACAGCGCGACGTGCAGTTCCATCAGGAAATGCGGGCAGATCGCGACGTTGCACGTCTCCGCCAGGTGCGCGACCTTCAGCCAGGGCGTGATGCCGCCGATGCGCGCCACGTCGGCCTGCACGATGCTGCACGCGCCGCGTTGCAGATAGTCGCGGAAGTGCTGGATGCTGTACAGGCTCTCGCCCACCGCGACGGGGATCGAGGTGGCGCGCGCCAGCCGCACATGGCCGTCCACGTCGTCGGCGGGCAGCGGCTCCTCGAACCAGCCGATATCGGCGGCCTGGTAGTGCCGCGCGCGGCGGATCGCCTCATCGACCGCGAAGGCCTGGTTGGCGTCGGTGAAGATCTCGAATCCCGGGCCGACCGCCGCGCGCACCGCGGCCAGCCGCGCCACATCCTCATGGATCGGCCGGCCGACCTTGATCTTGCAGCCGCCGAAGCCGGCGTCCTGCGCTCGCACCGCATCCGCGACCAGGGCGGCGGTGTCGATGTGCAGCCAGCCGCCTTCCGTGGTGTAGAGCCGCACGCGCTCGCGCGCCCCGCCGGCCATCACATGCAGCGGCAGGCCGGCGCGCCGGCAGCGCAAATCCCACAGCGCGGTGTCGATGGCGGCGAGCGCAAGCGCGGTGATCGCACCCACCATCGTCGCGTGCGTGCGGAAATGCAGATCGCGCCAGATCGCCTCGACCATCCCCGCCTCCCGCCCGATCAGCGCGGGCGCGAGCGTGCGCGCGAGCAGCGCGATGACGGAGGGGCCGCCGGTGCCGATCGTGTAGCTGTAGCCGGTGCCGGTCGCGCCATCGGCATCGGTGATGCGGACGATCGGGGTTTCCTGGCTGACGAAACTCTGGATCGCGTCGGTGCGGACCACCTTGGGCTGCAGATCGACCATGCCGATCTCGACGCGGGCGATGCGGGCCACGGCCTATCCTTTCACGCCGCCGAACGTCAGCCCGGCGATCAGATGGCGTTGCACGATGAACGTCAGCGCGAAGGCCGGCACGATGATGATGAGCGCGAGCGCGCACATGCCGACCCAGTCGATGGTGAACTGCGAGGTGTAGTCCATCAGCCCCACCGTCAGCGTCTTGGAGGCGACCGAGCGCGTCAGTTGCGAGGCCAGGGCGTATTCGTTCCACGATGTCAGGAACGCGAAGATCGCGGCGGAGGCGAGGCCGGCGCGGGCCAGCGGGAACTCCACCGCCCAGAACGCCTGCCAGCCGGTCGCCCCATCGATGCGCGCCGCCTGCGCCAGTTCCACCGGCACCTGGCGGAAGAACCCGTCGGTCAGCCAGATGGTGAACGGCACGTTGAGCGCGAGATAGACCAGGATCAGCCCGGGCAGCGTGTCGATCAGGCCGAGCCTACTCCAGAGAATGAACAGCGGCAGCGACAGCGCGACGCCGGGGATGGTGCGCGTCAGCATCAGGCCGATGAACAGCGCCCCCTTGGCGCGGAAGCGATGGCGCGCGAAGGCGTAGCCGCCGGCGGTGCCGATGGCGAGCGCCAGCAGCGTGCTGGTCAGGCTGACGATCAGCGAATTGCGTATGTAATGCCCGACCGGCTGGCCGAGCCCGACATCCGGGCGCAGGCCCAGCATGGCAGCGAAATTCTCCAGCGTCAGCGTCGGTATCCAGACCGGCGGACGCGCCATCACCTCCACGTTCGGGCGGAATGCGGTCAGCATGATCCACAGACCCGGCAGCAGGATCACCACCATCACCAGCGTGACGCCGATCCCGACCAGCGCGGATTGCAGGCGCGTGCGCTTCATGCCGCCTCCCCCAGCGCCACCCGCGCGGCGGACAGCTTGCGCGCGAAGTAGAAGGTGAAGGCGATCGACAGGATGATCGACAGATACGCCATCGCGTTCGCCGACCCCATCTGCGCGTTCTGAAATCCCGTTGTCGCCATCAGGGTCCACACCAGCTCGGTGCGCCCCGCCGGCCCGCCATTGGTCATGATCCGCACCATGTCGTACGCGCGCCCCACATCCAGGCTGCGGATGGTCATGGCGATGTAGATGAACGGCATCAGGAACGGCAGCGTGATGTAGCGGAAGGTCTGCCAGGCGTTGCACCCGTCCACCCGCGCCGCCTCGATCGGGTCGCGCGGCAGTGCCAGCAGCCCGGCCAGCAGCAGAATCGCGAAGACGGAGGTGGACATCCACACCTCGCCGGCCAGGATCGACAGGTTGGCGGTCGCACCGTTGACCAGCCAGGCGATCGGCTGGCGGATCAGGCCGAGCTGCAGCAGCGTGTTGTCCAGCAGCCCGACATTGTCGTTCAGCAGGAAGTTGAACTGGAAGCCCACCAGCACCGGGCTGAACATCATCGGGAACATCAGCACGGTGCGCAGCAGCCGCTGCCCGCGCGTCACCTGCGCGATCAGCATGGCGAGCCCGAGGCCGAGCAGCAGTTCCAGGTTCAGCGCGACGGTGAGGAACACGACGGTGCGGCCGAACGCCCACCAGAACGTCGCGTCCTCCAGCAGCCGGCGGTAGTTGCGCCAGCCGATCCAGCGATACAGGCTGGACGGCCGCGTCATGTTGTAGGCGGTGAAGCTGGACAGGAACGAGACCGCCAGCGGCAGCAGCACCACCGCGGCGATCACCACGAAGGCCGGCAGCAGCAGGAACAGGGGCACCGCCCATCGCGCGCGCCTCATTGCGCGCACGTGGGCGGCGGCGGCAGGGCCGGCATGGTCAGTCCTTCAGCAGCCCGGCATCCTCCATGATCTGCGTCGCCTTCTTGGCCGCCGTGTCCAGCGCCTCCTTGGGCGTCTTCTGGCCGAGGATGGCGGCCTGGAACTCCGGATAGGAGATGTTGGAGATTTCGATCCATTGCGGGATGTGCGGCACCGGATAGGCGTCCTCGGCGAGGCTGACCTTCCACACCTCGAACACGTTGGTCATGTAGTCGTCGTGCTTCGCCTTCACCTCGGCGATGATATCGTCAAAGGCTTTCGCGTTGGCCGGCATCAGGCCGCGATGCGCCTCCAGCATGTTGGTGTCGTAGTCGGTCATCCAGGTGATGAAGCTGACCGCGGCGGCCTTGTTGTCGCAGGCCTTGGTGATGGAGAAGCCGTGGCTGCCGCTCCAGCCCAGGCGCTTGCCGGTGGGGCCGGCGGGCGCGCGGGCGACGCCGACCTCGCCGGCGATCTTGGAGTTCTTCGGGTCGTTGAAATAGGCCGCCCAGCCCGGCCAGTCGAAATCCATCGCGATCGAGCCGGAGGCGAAGCCCTGGCCGATATCGTCCCAGAGGTAGTTGATGGTGCCGGCCGGCACCGCCTTGGCCGCGTAGATGTCCTTGAAGAACTGCAGCGCCTTCACGCCCGCCTCGGAATTGAACACCGGGCGGTAGTTCTTGTCGAGATACTGCCCGCCATAGCTCAGCAGCATCTCATAGAAGCGGCCGTTCAGCCCTTCTTCCTTGCCGGCGAACACGGTGCCGTACATGGTCGGTGGATGGGCGAAGAACTCCACCTGGTTGCGGAAGTCGTCGATGGTGTCGGGCGGCACCAGGTCCTTGCCGTATTTCGCCTTGTACGCGGCCTGGTTCGCCGGATCGGCGTACAGCTTCTTCTGGTAATACATGTTGGAAACGTCGGTGTGCCACGGCAGCAGCATCAGCTTGCCGTCGATCACCGCTGATTGCAGCGTGCGCTGGATGAAGGTGTCGCGCGTCGCCTGGGGCACGAGGTCGAACAGGTTGGTGTACAGGTCGCCGTACTGCGCCATGAAGCTGGTATGATCCCACCCGGCGCACCAGTTGATGTTGCCGGAGGCGAGGTCGGCCTTCAGTTCCTTGTCCAGATCGAACCCGTTCTTGCTGGACAGGATTTCCACCTTCGCGCCGGTCGCCTTTTCCCATTCCGGGATGCGGGTATAGAGCGGATCGTACTGGTTGCCGCCGATCAGCTTCACCTTCAGCGTGTAGCCGGGGAACTTGCCCGGGTCCTCGGCCCGCGCGCCGGCCGACAGCGCCAGCGCCGCGCAGGCCCCCAGCAGCGCCGCCGCCAGCGCGCGCTTGCCTTGCCGCCGCCCGTCCTTCAGGAAACGCATCGCCTGTCCTCCCTCTTGCCGCGGTTCGCCGCGTCTGTTGTCCTGGCCCGATGAACCATATCTGAATGATCCATTCGTGAGTGAACACCAGCTCGGCGATCCGGTCAAACGAAACCGTGCCCCGGAGGATGAGGAAAACGGGGAGCGCTACCGCGCGCCCGCGCTCGACAAGGGTCTCGACATCCTGGAGGCACTGGCCGCCACCGAGGTCGGGCTGACCCAGGCGGAGATCGCCAAGGCGCTCGACCGCTCGCCCTCGGAAATCTACCGCATGCTCGACCGGCTGGTGCGGCGTGGCTACGTCGTGCGCACCGATGCGGAACGCTACGAACTCAGCCTCAAGCTGTTCGCGCTGGCGCATCAGCATCCGCCGCGCCGGCGGCTGGTGTCGCTCGCCATCCCGCTGATGCGCGGCTTCGTACAGGCGGCCGAGCAGTCCTGCCACCTTGCGGTGTTCGACCGCGGCCGCGTCGTCGTAATCGCGCAACTGGATGCGCCGACCTACTGGGGGGTCGCGATCCGCGTCGGCGCCCATGTCGGCCTGCTCGGCACCGGCAGCGGCCACGTGCTGCTGGCGTTCCAGTCCCCGGCGGAACGGGCGATGATGCTGGCCGAGCACGAGGCGGCGGTGGGCGAGCAGCCGGCGCCGCCGGACCTGGAGGCGCGGCTCGCCGCCCTGCGCACCCGCGGCTATGAGCGGATGGAAAGCCAGCAGACCCGCGGCATCACCAACATCGCCGCGCCGGTGCTCGGCCCGGACGGCTCGGCGATCGCCAGCTTCTCCTGCGCCTTCGTCGCCCAGGTGGACCCGAGCCGCCCGGGCATCGAGGTGGCCCTGGCGCGGCTGACCGAGGCGGCGGCGGCGCTGACGGCGCTCGCCGGCGGTCAGATGCTGGCGCGCAACGGCGGCGTGCGGCCGTAGAGCGAGACCAGCAGCAGGATCACCGCGCCCAGCGCAGCCTCCACCGAGGCGGGCGGCAGGCCGAGGCCGATCAGCAGCGTGTTCGCCTCCGTCAGCACCAGCGCGCCGGCGACCGTGCCGGCGATGCCGCCTTCACCGCCGGTCAGCGCGGTGCCGCCGATCACCACCGCGGCGATCGACTGGAACAGATAGGGCTGGCCGACATCGGCATAGGCGGAGCCGGTGAAGCCCAGCAGCAGCACGCCCGCACCGGCGGCGAACAGCGCGCTGATGGTATAGGTCGCCATCGCCATCGCCACCGGCCGGATCAGCGCGTACGGCGCTGCCGCCGGATTGGCGCCGAGCGCATACAGCCGCTGGCCGAACGGAGAGCGTGCGAGCAGCAGCATCAGCAGCAGCGCCAGCACCGCCGTCGCCGGCACCAGCAGCGGCACCGGGAGCCCGCCGACGCTGCCGCCGATGGAGACGAAATCGGCGACGAATTGCGGCGCCGAGCCGGCCGGAAACCCCTTCGTCCACAGCAGCACCGCGCCCTCGACGGCGGTGCCGCTGCCGAGCGTCAGGATCAGCGGATGCACCGCCAGCCCCGCGCTCAGCAGCCCGTTCAGCGCCCCCAGCCCCGCCGCCAGCACCGCGACGATGGCGCAGACCAGCGCGAACGGCATTCCCTGCCCATAGAGCTGCGCCGCCACCACGTTGCCGAAGCCGATCAGGAACGGCACGGACAGGTCGATGCCGCCCAGCAGCACCACCAGCGTCTGGCCGAAGGAGGCGACGGCGAGCAGGCTCGCCAGCACCAGCAGCGCACGCACCGCGAACGGCGCGGAATAGCCGTCGATCAGCAGCGTGCCGAGCAGGTGCAGCCCCGCCGCCATCGCGAACGCTGCCAGAATGCGCCGCGTCATGCCCGGCCGCTCCGCCGCAGCGCGGCGTTCAGCGAGACCGAGGCGACCAGGATCAGCCCATAGGCGATCTGCAGCACGAACGGGGAGACGTTGAAGCCGGTCAGCACCGACTGCAGCAGGAAAATGTCCGCCCCGCCCAGCAGCGCCGCCAGCAGCCCGCCCTGGCCGCCGGCGAGGCCGACGCCGCCCAGGGCGGCCGCAGAAATGGCGACCAGCGTCAGCGTCGGGCCGATATTCGGATCGGCCGAGCCGATCAGCGCCGTCATCATCAGCGCGGCGAGGCCGGCGATGGCGCCGCCGAGCACGTAGGACAGGAAGCGCACCGCGGCCACGGGCACGCCGGCCGAATAGGCCGCCCGCGCATCGCTGCCGGTGGCCATCAGATGGCCGTGGAACGGCGTGCGCCGCAGCGCCGCCCAGCCCAGCACCAGCGCCGCCAGCGGCAGCAACGCACGCCCCCCGGCGAGCGCGCGCAGCCAGTCCGGCGCGCCGCCCACCGGGGCCGGCAGGATGGTCAGCGTCAGGCCGCTCAGCACCAGATAGGTGCCGAGTGTGGCGATGATCGGCTGCACCCGCACCACCGTCGCCAGCAGGCCGTTGACGGCACCCAGCGCCGCGCCCAGCAGCAGCGCCGCCGGCACCAGCACCGCCGGCGCGGCAATGCCGAGCTTGGCGACCAGCACGCCGACCAGCACCGCGTTGACGAAGCCGATCAGCGGGCCGATCGACACGTCGATGCCGCCGCCGCCGCCCAGCATCGCCGGCATCACCGCAGCCGCGGTGCACAGCAGCGGCGCGGCCAGACCGAGCTGCGTGCCCCAGCCGCGCGGCGCCAGCCGCGCCGGGTCCAGCGCTGCCATCACCGCGATCAGCAGCACCAGCAGCACCAGTGCGGGGCGGGATTCGCGGCCGATCACGCCGCCCGCCCGAACATCGCCGCGATGATCCGCTCCGCCGTGATGTCCGGGCGCGAGAGCCGCGCCTGCACCGCCTGGTCGCGGAACACCAGCACGCGGTCGCACAGATGCTCCAGCTCCTCGATCTCGGTGGACACCATCACCAGCGCCAGCCCGCGCGAGGCCAGATCGCGGAACACGCCGTACAGCAGGCGCCGGGTGCGCACATCGACGCCGCGCGTCGGATCGTCCAGCAGCAGCACGCGCGGATCGAGCGCCAGCACGCGCGCCAGCAGCACCTTCTGCTGGTTGCCGCCGGACAGCGCGGTGATCGGTGCGGCATCCGACGGCGCGACAATCGACAGCGCCTCGCGGAACGCGGCGAAGCGACGGCGGCGGTGCGCCGGGTCGATCAGCCCGAACCGCCGGTCGCGCCCCGGTGCCGCGATGGCGAAGTTCTGCACCACCGACATGGTGGCGAACACGCCGGTGGTGCGCCGGTCGCGCGGCAGATAGGCGATGCCGTGGCGCACCGCCGCGCGCAGGCTGCGGATCGCGCCGCCCTGCGGCACCACGGCGCTGCCGGCGAGCGGCGCGTGCAGCCCGGCGAGTGCCGCCAGCAGCGTCTCCTGCCCGTGCCCGTCCAGGCCGGCGAGACCGACGATCTCGCCGGCGGCGAACGGCTCGGTGACCGGCGCGGCACCCGGCGCCAGCACGATGCCCTCGGCGATCAGCCGTGCCGCGTCAGGCGGCATCGTCGAGCGCCGCCGGCGCCATCAGCGACAGCATCAGCGGGACCGTCACCTCCGCCCGCGCCAGCGTGCGCACGATGCGCCCGCCGCGCAGGATGGTCACGCGGTCGGCCAGCCGCATCACCTCGTCCATGCGGTGGGTGATGAACAGCACCAGGCCGCCGCCCGCCGCGAAATCCTGCATGAAGGCAAACACCCTGTCGCGCTCGGCATGATCGAGGGCGGCCGTCACCTCGTCCAGCACCAGGATGCGCGGGTCGGGCGCCAGCGCGCGGGCGATCACCAGCAATTGCCGCGTCGGCAGATCGAGCGCACCGGCGCGGGCCGCCGGGTCGATGCGCCGGTCGGAGATGCGGGCCAGCAGCGCCGCCGTGCGCGCCGCGCGCGCATGGCGCGGCACCGCGCGGCGGAACAGCCCGTCGCCGCCGAGCAGCACGTTGTCGGCGACGCTGCAATCGGGCGCGATCAACACTTCCTGGAACACCGTGCCGATGCCGCGCCGGCGCAGCGCCGCCGGATCGGCCGCGCGGACCGGCGCGCCGGCCACCAGGATGCGCCCCTCGCTCGGCGCCACGATGCCGGCGAGCAGCTTCACCAGCGTGCTCTTGCCAGACCCGTTCTCCCCCAGCACCGCGTGGATGGTGCCGGGGGCGAAGGCGAGGGTCGCATTCTGCAGCGCCAGCGTCGCGCCGTAGCGGCGGCCCAGCCCAGCGATCGCGAGCGGCGCCGGCGCGAGGCTCACTTGCCGGCGCAGGGACCGGGCACGGTGGCGTAGTCGAAGCCGATCGGCGCGGGCTTGCGGAAAAACGCGTCCATCAGCGTGGTCGGCATCGGATCGGCCGGCGCCACCGGGAACAGCGACACCGAATCCGGCGTCATGCAGGACCCATACCATTTGCCGAGATCGGCTTCGTGCACCGCGGGAATCGGGATCATCAGCGTGTTCAGCTTCGGCTGCTGGCCGAGCAGCACGCGCACGCCGACGCGGTACAGCGTCTCCGCCGTCCAGGACGGCAACACGGCGTTGCCCTCGAACCGATACTTGTCGGGATGCTGCTTCCAGTAGCCGAGCGCATCGCCCGAGATCGAGCCGGTGATCAGCGGCGCCGGCCGGCCGGCCTGGGCGAAGGCTTCCGCGACGACGCGCGATTCGCTGCCGGTGGTCCACACCGCGTCGATCTTCTGCGGCGTGGTCGCCAGCGCCTGCAACACGACGGTCTTGGTGACGTTGGCGGTCCAGTTGCCGTTGACCACGCGCACCACGTGCAGGCCGGGCGATTCCTTCAGCGCCCGGTCGGCGCCGGCGCGTTCCTGCACCACGATCGGGTGGCCGGCGATGCCCTCCACCATCAGCACGTTGCCCTTGCCGCCCAGCGCGCCGGCGACCGCGTGCATCATGTCGTAGCCCCAGCGGGCATAATTGGAATCGACGTTGATCGCGTCGGGGCTGCTGACCGATCCGGCGGCGGTGACGAACGGGATGCCGGCCTTGTACGCCGCCTCGATCGCGCCATCGAGGCCGGTGGAGGACCCGGCGATCGCAGTGATGATGCTGCACTTCTTGTCGATGAAGGCGCGGATCTGCGCGATCTGCCGGCTGGTGTCGTTGTTCGAGTCGGATACCTCGAACTCCGCGGCCCAGCCCTGCGCCTTGGCCGCT
>JAKAZX010000034.1 GCA_021826485.1 Pseudomonadota bacterium
ACAAGGTGCTGGTGGCCGGGGTTGCGCGCCCGCCAGCTCTCCATCAGCGCCGCCACGTCGGCCGGCGGCGCCGGTTCGTCCCAGAACTGCGCAATCCGCGCCGGCACCAGCGGCGCCGCCGCCGGCCATTCCCGGTCAAACCGCCCCGCCTGCCGCAGCGCGACCAGCAGCGCGATCGCCGCGGCCGTATGGTCCGGCTCCTCCTCCACCACCGCCAGCAATGGCGCAATGCGTTGATCCGGCGCCAATTCCTGCGCCGCCACCAGACGCTCCAGCACGGCCGGGTCGATCACGAACTCGTCGAAGAAATTGCCGATATGCGTGTGCGCCAGATGCGGCGACAGCCCCTGCTCGCGCTGATCCGCCGCCCGCTTCTGCCGCATCGCCCGCAACTCCGCCCGCGCCGCGGGGATGTCGAAGCGCAGCAGATGCACCCGTGCCAGCGCCTCATGCACCCCGGCCAGCGCCGGGTTGCGGGCCAGCCCCTCCTGATAGGCGGACACCGCCGCGGCGAACTGCCAGCGCTGGGCCGCGACATGGCCGCGCATGACGTGCCAATGCGCCACCTGATGCACGTTGCCCGCCGGGGCCACGGCCAGGCAGCGGTCGATGCCGGCGAAATCGCCGGAAAACCGCTCCGTCTCAAACCACTCGGACCACAGCGCGAAATCCGCCGGGAACGCCGCCACCGCCGTCCGCGCCAGGTCCAGCGCCTCCGCCCGCTGCCCCACCCGGCGCAGCAGGAAGACCCGCTTCGCCGCCAGTTCGGGGCCGATGCCGACCCGTGTCTCCGCCGCATCCAGCGCCGCGAACGCCTCATCCATGCGGCCGAGATCGGCGAGCGTCTGGGCCGCCGCGGCATGGGCATCGATGGGTGCGTCCGGCCGCGCCGCCGCGCGGCGGAACAGCTCCAGCGCCTCGTCGAGCTGCTGGCGCAGCCGGGCGAAGTGGCCGAGATGGACCAGCGCCGCCCCCGCCACTTCCGGAAGCTCGACGGCACGGCGCAGCCAGCGCTCCGCCTCGTCGTAGCGGCCCTGGGCACGCTCCTCGATGGCAATCTCGATCATCAGTTGCGGTCGGCTCGGATCGCGCGCGAACCCCTCACGAAACGTTTCCAAAGCGGCCGCGCGGTCCCCGGCCAACCGCTCGACGATGCCCAGACCAAGCCATGCTCGCCCGCCCGCCGGGTCCCGCGCCGCCTGCGCCCGCAGGAGCGCCCGCGCCTCCTCGAACCGGCCTGCGTCGCGATGTTCCCCGGCGAGCTCGAACCACGGGCCATCCGCGGTTTCCGGCGCGGCAGCAACGGCGGCTGCGAAATGTGCCGTGGCGGCGGCCCGGTCATTGCGCAGCCGGGCGCACAGGCCGAGCCCCAGATGCGCCTGCCAATACTCCGGCTCCTCGGCCAGCAACACGCGGTATTCCGCCTCCGCGCCGGCAATTCGCCGCTGTTCGCGCAGCGTATGGGCATATTCCAGCCGGGCCCCACGCTCGCGCGGCACGATCGCCAGCGCCGCCGCCAGATGCTCGGCCGCCGCCGTGAGGTCGCGTCGCTGCCGCGCGCAAAGCCCTAGGCCGAGCAGCGCCGGCCAGAAGCCGGGATCATCGGCGAGCAGGCCACGATACAGCGGCTCAGCCTCCTCCGGCCGCCGCTGCTCGCGCAGGGTGGTGGCATATTCGTGCCGCAGCGCGCGATCGCGCGGCGCCAAGGCCAGCGCCGCGGCGAAATGTGCTGCGGAACCCGCCAGATCCCGGCGTTGCCGTGCGCAGATGCCAAGGCCGACCAGGGCCGGCCAGGATTTCGGGTCCTCATCCACAAGACTGCGATACAGGGGCTCGGCTTCGTCGATCCGCCGCTGCTCGCGCAACGTGGTCGCATATTCGTGCCGAACCGATCGATCGTTGGGCGCGAGCGCCAGTGCAGCGGCAAGATGCGCGGCCGAGGCCGCCAGATCGCGCCGCTGGCGCGCACAGATGCCGAGGCCGGTCAGCGCCGGCCAAGCGGCGGAATTCTCATCAAGCAGAGCCCGGAACAGCGGTTCCGCCTCATCCAGCCGTCCAGCCTCACGCAATGCCGTCGCAAGGTCGAGTCGTGCCCTCGGGTCCGCCGGGTCGGCGTCGACTGCCCGGCGAAACCAGGTGATCGCCTCTTCCCGCCGGCCCACCCGGCGCGCCGCCACCCCACGCTCCCGCGCGTCGCCGGCAGACTGAGGAACGTCCTCCGGCACCGCCTGTGTCGTGACCGCCGCATCAGGCATCGTCTTGACCGATCGAATCGGTGGCCAGGGCACCCGGACGCCGGCAGGCCGCAGCCAGCGGCGTTTTCCAGAACATCAGAAAAGTCACCAACGCTCTCAACGCAGTGCCCTCGCATGCGCCGGGACCATTGCGCGACCGTGCACGGAAGCGGCGCCGTCTACCGCAATCCGGCACCGATTGCCAGCGATTCCGCACCGCTCCATCCGCCGCTTGGCCTGGCGCGGCGTGATGGGTAGAGTGCGGCGCGAGCACGGGAACGCAGCATGAACGACGACTTGTTCGGCGGCGCCGCTCCCCCCGCCCGCGGACGGCGGGGCGAGGCGGCGCGCAGCGATACGCCGGAAGCCTATTCCGCCAAGGACATCGAGGTGCTGGAGGGGCTGGAGCCGGTCCGCCGCCGGCCCGGGATGTATATCGGCGGCACCGACGAAACCGCCCTGCATCATCTGGCGGCGGAAATCCTCGACAATGCGATGGACGAGGCGGTGGCCGGCCATGCCAGCTTCATCGAGGTGACGCTGGACGCCGCCAACCGGCTGGCGGTGCGCGACAATGGCCGCGGCATCCCGGTCGATCCGCACCCCAAATTCCCCAAGCTCAGCGCGCTCGAAGTGATCCTGACGACGCTGCATTCGGGCGGCAAGTTTGGCGGCAAGGCCTATGAGACGTCCGGCGGGCTGCACGGGGTGGGCAGTTCGGTGGTCAACGCGCTGTCCGCCGAGCTGGAGGTGGAGGTGGCGCGCGACCGCGTGCTGTGGCGGCAGAGCTACGCGCGCGGCAAGCCGACGAGCAAGCTGGTGAATGCCGGGCCGGTGCAGAACCGCCGGGGCACGCTGATCCGCTTCCGGCCCGATCCGGCGATCTTCGGGGAGGCGGCGTTCGTCCCGGCGCGGCTGTATCGGCTGTGCCGCTCCAAGGCCTATCTGTTCCGCGGCGTGGAAATCCGCTGGACCTGCGATGCCGCGCTGATCGGGCCGAAGGACGAGACGCCCGCGCAGGCGGTGCTGCACTTCCCCGGCGGCCTGCGCGACAGCCTGGCGGCCGACATCAACGGCACGCCGCTGATCCTGCCGATCTGGGCGGGCGGGGCCGACCTGCCGGCGGCGCCGAACGGCGAGCGCGCCGGGCGCGTGGAATGGGCGCTCGCCTGCCTCGCGGAGGGTGACGGGTTCCTGCACAGCTACTGCAACACCGTGCCGACGCCGCAGGGCGGCACGCATGAGGCCGGATTCCGCTCCGCCCTGCTGAAGGGCGTCCGCGCCTGGGGGGAGCAGCGCGGCAACCGGCGCGCGGCCCAGGTGACGGCGGAGGACCTGCTCGCACCGCTCGCCGCCAAGCTGTCCGTCTTCCTGCGCGAACCGCAGTTCCAGGGCCAGACAAAGGAGAAGCTCACCAGCACGGAGGCATCGCGGCTGGTGGAAACGGCATTGCGCGACCGGTTCGACCATTTCCTGGCCGGCGACCCGGCGACCGCCGATGCGCTGCTGGCCTTCGCGATCGAACGGGCGGAGGAGCGGCTGCGGCGCCGCGAACTGAAGGACACGCCGCGCAAATCGGCCACGCGCCGGCTGCGTCTGCCGGGCAAGCTGACCGACTGCACGATCGAGGATGCGGCGCGGACGGAAATCTTCCTGGTCGAGGGCGACAGCGCCGGCGGGTCCGCCAAGCAGGCGCGCGACCGCACGACGCAGGCGGTGCTGCCGCTGCGCGGCAAGATCCTCAACGTCGCCAGCGCATCGAACGAGAAGCTGCGGCAGAACCAGGAACTGAAGGACCTGATCGAGGCGCTGGGCTGCGGCGTCGGCGAGCGGTTCGACCGCGCCCGGCTGCGCTACGGGCGCATCATCATCATGACCGACGCCGATGTGGACGGGGCGCACATCGCCTCTCTCCTCATCACGTTCTTCTGGCGCGAGCTGCCGGAGCTGATCCGGCACGGCCATGTCTATCTGGCGCAGCCGCCGCTGTACCGGCTGACCCAGGGTGCGAAATCCGTCTATGCGATGGATGACCGCGACCGCGAGCGCAAGCTGCGCCTGTTCAAGGCCGGCGCGAAAGTGGAGGTCAGCCGCTTCAAGGGTCTCGGCGAAATGCCGCCGGCGGCGCTGAAGGACACTACGATGGACCCGCGCACGCGCACGCTGCTGAAGGTGGTGGCGCGGCCGGAGGAGCGGGCGGCGACCAGTGATCTGGTGGAACGGCTGATGGGCCGCAAGCCGGAACTGCGCTTTCAGTTCATCCAGGAACACGCGCGCACGGTCGCCGAGGTGGACGTTTAGGCCAGCCGTCGGATCAGCGCAGTTCGACGCGCACCACGTCGCGCACGGCGCGGCCGCCGCGGCGGTCGCCGGGCACGATCAGGCGCAATTCGCCGCCCGGCAGCGCCGCACCGTCGCGCTGCCAGGCGAGGATCACCGGCTTGCCCTCGAACGCCGGGTCGATCTCGGCCAGCGCGACCAGCGCCGCATAGCCGTCCCTGCCGGTGACCAGCACCGCCTGATGCAGCCGCACCCGCGGGTCCGGCGCCAGCACGCCGGCCTGCTGCAACAGCGCCCAGAGCAGCCCGCCGGCATAGGTGGCCTGTTCGGTGCCGTGGCCGGTCAGGAAGGCGACCGGCACCTGCACCGCCGGCATTCGGCGCACCGTCGCCGGATCGACCGTCGCCATTGCCACGGTCGCCGCCGCCGGCGCATCGGCGCCGACGGCGCGGATCGGCGGGACCAGCAGCAGCGCCGCCGCGAGCGCAAGCGCGCCCGGGCCGAGGCGCATTACCGCGCCACCATCACGTCGGATGCCTTGATGATCGCGACCGCGGCATCGCCGACCTGCAGCGCCAGCTCGTCGATCGCCTCGTTGGTGATCGAGGCGGTGACGATCACGCCGCCGCCGATATCGATGCGGACATGGCCGGTCGTCTGGCCCTTCTGCACGCCGACGATCGTGCCCTGCAACTGGTTGCGTGCGCTGAGCTTCACCTGCGCCTCCCTCCCTTCATGAGGGAGGCACTATAGCCGACCGGATACGGCGGTCACGCGCCGCCGGTGCGTTCAGCCTTCCAGCCAGGGCGGCACCGGCAGGCCCTTGCCGCGCAGGAAATCCGGATTGAACAGCTTGGACTGGTAGCGGGCGCCGCCATCGCACAGGATCGTGACGACGGTGTGCCCCGGGCCCATCGCCCGCGCCACGCGGATCGCCGCCGCGACGTTGATGCCGGCCGAGCCGCCCACCGACAGGCCCTCATGGATCAGCAGGTCATAGACCTGCTCCAGCGCCTCGGCATCGGGGATGCGCACGGCATCGTCGAGCGGCGCGCCCTCCAGGTTGCCGGGGACGCGCGACTGGCCGATGCCCTCGGTCACCGAACCGCCGGTGATCGACAGGTCGTTCGATTTGACCCAGCCATACAGGCCACTGCCCTCCGGGTCGGCGAGCACGGTGCGGATCGCCGGGTTGCGCGCCTTCAGCGCCATCGCGACGCCGGCCAGCGTGCCGCCGGTGCCGCAGGAGCAGGTGAAGGCATCGACCCGCCCGGCGGTCTGGTGCCAGATTTCCGGGCCGGTGGTCAGCCGGTGCCCCTCGCGATTGGCCAGGTTGTCGAACTGGTTGGCCCACAGCGCGCCCGTCTCCTCCGCCAGCCGGCGGCTGACATGCACGTAGTTGCCGGGGTCGCGATAGGGCTTCGCCGGCACCAGCCGCAGCTCCGCGCCGATCATGCGCAGGAAGTCGATCTTCTCGCGCGACTGGGTTTCCGGCATCACGATGATGCTGCGGTAGCCGCGGGCATTGCCGACCAGCGTCAGGCCGATGCCGGTGTTGCCGGCCGTCCCCTCCACGATCACGCCGCCGGGCTTCAGCGCGCCGCGCTGTTCGGCATCGGCGATGATGGCCAGGGCGGCACGATCCTTCACCGAGCCGCCGGGATTCATGAATTCGGCCTTGCCCAGGATGGTGCAGCCGGTGGCGGCGGAGGCGCCGCGCAGCTTGATCAGCGGCGTGTTGCCGATGGCCCCGGCCAGGTCCTCGGCGATCGGCGGGGCGACGGTGGCGTGGGGGTGCAGGTCCATCGCGGGGTTTCCGTCTGGCTGGTGCAGTTGAACGCGCCGCCTGCCCATGCGATTGCGGGACGCACGAGTCAACCACCCGAAGCCGGAGGCTGCCATGGTGCAGAACGTTGACCCTAGGGATGTCTGGCAGGCGCTGGCCGACAATCCGCGGGCGCAGTTGGTGGATGTGCGCACCGACGCCGAATGGACCTATGTCGGGCTGCCCGATCTCGGTCCGCTCGGCAAGCGGACGGCGCTGATCTCCTGGCAGGTGTTTCCAGAGATGCAGGTGAACGGCGCCTTCGCCGAGCATCTGCGGGCGGCCGGATTCACGCCGGACGATCACCTCTATTTCCTGTGCCGCAGCGGCGTGCGGAGCCTGCACGCGGCGGCGGCGGCGATCGACGCGGGCTTTCCGCATGCCTACAACATCGCCGACGGGTTCGAGGGGCCGCCGGACACCGACGGACATCGCGGGCAGGTGGCGGGCTGGAAATGCGCGGGCCTGCCCTGGCGCCAGCGCTGATCGCGGCGCGTCACTGGTCGTACAGCACGCGCAGCACGACGAACCACGGATAGCGGGGATCGGCGAGCAGGCCGGCCGCGGTCAGCGGTACGTGTTTCAGCGTGACCGCGTCATCGACATTGCCGCCGATCGCGTCCAGCATGCCCGGCGCGGCGGCGACCACGATGTCGCAATGTGCGGGAAAGCCGCGCGACGGCAGCGCGGCCAGGCGCGGCACGACGCCGGCGCGGCCGGTGCAGATCAGATCGCCCGGCTGCGGCGGATAGCGGTCCGGCGGTTCGGCGACGATCGCCCAGCGCCGCGTCCATCCCTCCGCCACCTGCACCGCGGCACGGATATAGACGGCATGCGCGGCGGCATACGGGAAGCGTGCGCCGGCCCCGGCGATGCGCATGACGTAGCTGATGAACGCAGCCGACCAGGCGAAGCGCCCGTCCTGGTCGGCAGGAAACACCCGGCCCGCCGAATCGTGTTTGCCGGTCCATGCCGCTTCCGGCGCACCGGCATCGAGGCCGAGCCACCAGTATTCGCCGACACGCTGCCACAACCCCGCCGCGCGCTCCGGCTTCGCGTCGGGGTCGGGCGGCGGACGCGTGCCCGGTGGATCGTCGTCCACCGGCGCGCCGAACGCGCGCCATTCGGTGCGCGCGATGGCGATGGCGGCGCCGCGGGAAAACGGTTCATAGGGGCGCCGCGCGAAGGGCGGCACATGCGCTGCCGGATCGGCGCAGCCGGCCAGCAGCACAGCAACAAACATGACGGTGCCGCAAGCGCGCACCGCCGATGCCATGCTTCCGTGGATCAGGGGGAGCGGGCGCCGCGAACGGCGCCCGCCCCGGCCGTACTCAGCCCTGATGTTCGGCCGAGGACTCGCCGCCGACCTCGGGCATCGAGGTCATCGGCTCCATCGGCGCAGCCGCAGTCTTGCGCGGGCGGCGCGCGGCCTTCGGTGCTGCCGCCGCCTTGCGCGTGGTGGTCTTGCGCGCGGTGCCGGCGGCCTTGGCGACGGCCTTGCGCGGCGCGGCCTTCTTCGCCGCGGTCTTGCGCGGTGCGGCCTTGGTCGCGCGCGTCGTCGCCTTGGCCGCGGTCTTGCGCGCGGCGGGCTTGCGCGCCGTCGCCTTGGCCGCGGTTTTGCGCGCGGCCGGCTTGCGCGTGGCGGTCTTGCGCGTCGACTTCGCCGCAGCCGCGGCCGCGCGCTTCGGCGCCGCCTTGCGCGCCGGCTTCGCTGCGGCGCGCGTGGTCTTCTTCGCCGCCGTCCGCGTCGCCGTCTTGCGCGCGGCAGGCTTGCGCGTCGTCTTGGCGGCCGTCTTGCGCGTGCCACGGCCAGCGCCGCCGGTGCGCCGTGCGCCGGCGCGGATCGCCATGGGCTGCGCGCGCCCGCCTTCGGTGGTTGACTCGTCGTTGCTCACGTCCAGCATCTCCCTGTGTCCCGTGAATGGGCCTGATCGATCATTCGAACGGCCACTGCTGTGGCCAGTTCCGCAGCATGCGGCGCGGGTCGCACGAAAGACTGGCGCGCCGCGCTGCCAGCTTCCTTCCGGCCGACTGCCGGCACGACACCGTCGCTGCGATCGCTGCGCCGGACCCGCGTGCTGACAAGCAATCTGCCCATCGGCCGGAAAGTCTCTCCCGCTCCTGCGGCGGCGAATGCGGTCTTGACGAATCGCGAATCGCGTACGCGCAGGCAGTTCGACGCTATCCGCTCAATTCCGCGCCGCTGTCAACAACAACCATGCGGTTTGCGGCGCCGCGCGCAAAAAAAATGACGCCGCGGCTGCATGCCGCGGCGTCTTCGCCACATCTTTCGCCGTTGGGAGTCGTTCAGCGCGCGGCGATCGGCGGCACACTGCGCTGCGCGACGCCGCTGTAGACGGACAGCGGACGGATCAGCCGGTTGTCCGCCGCCTGCTCGATGACGTGCGCCGCCCAGCCGGTGATGCGCGACGCGACGAAGATCGGCGTGAACATCGGAATCTCGAATCCCATGAGGAAGTACGCGGGACCGGTCGGGAAATCGAGGTTCGGATGGATGTTCTTCTGCCGCAGCATCTCGCCGGCAAGGATGCGGCTGATCTCCATCCATTTGCGGTCGCCGACCACCTCGGCCATGCGCTCGGCATAGCGCGTCATGGTCGGCACGCGGGAATCGCCGTGCTTGTAGACGCGGTGGCCGAACCCCATCACCAGCGCGCGATGCTCGAAGCGCCCTTCCAGCCAGCCGGCGGCGCGATCCGGGGTGCCGATCTCCTTCAGCATGTGCATCACCGCCTCGTTGGCGCCGCCGTGCAGCGGCCCCTTCAGCGCCGCGATCGCCGCCGTCACCGCCGCATGCAGGTCGGCCTGCGTGGAGGTGACGGTGCGCGCGGTGAAGGTGGAAGCGTTGAAGCCATGCTCGGCGTACAGGATCAGGCTCACGTCGAACGCCTTCACCACTTCCGGGGCCGGCACGCGGCCGAAGCAGACATGGAAGAAGTTGGCGGCGAAGGACAGTGCGGGGTCGGGCGCGATCGGCGCCCAGCCGTGGCCGGCGCGGTAGGCGGCGGCGATCGCGGTCGGAATCTTGGCGAGCAGCCGCATCGCCTTGCGGCGCGTCGCCGCCTCCGACAGGTCGGCGGTGTCGGGGTCCTCCATCCCCATGAAGCTGACCGCGGTGCGGATCGCATCCATCGGGTGCGCGCCGTGCGGGAAGGCCGCGATCACGCGGTGCAGCACGTCGGACAGCGGGCGCGCGGCCGCCTCCTCGGCGCGGAAGGCGGCAAGCTCTGCCGCGTTCGGCAACTCGCCGTGCCACAGCAGATAGGCAACCTCCTCGAAGCTGCACTGCTCCGCCAGGTCCTGCACGGCGTAGCCGCGATAGGTCAGGCTGTTGGTCTCCGCCATCACCTTCGAGACGGCGGTGGTGTCGGCGTAGACGCCGACCAGACCCTTGGCGACGTGGATTTCGCTTTCGGACATGGGTGATCCCCTCAGAAGATGCCGGGTTTGCCGTGCAGCAGAGTGCCCGCCGGCAGGGCGACGTTGAGCAGCGCCAGCTCGCCGGCCTTCAGGCGCGGCAGCTCCTGCGCGACTTCCAGAAACCGGTTGGCTTCCCGGGCGGAAATGATTCCCTCGGTCAGCGTGCGGAACTTGCCGATATAGTCCGCGCGGCCGAACGGGCGGGCACCCAGCGGGTGCGCGTTGGCGACCGCGAGCTGGTCCTCGATCACCGAGCCGTCCTGCATCCGCACCTCGACGCGCGCGCCGAACGCCAGCTCGTTGGGATCGCGCGAATGGTAGCGGCGCGTCCATTCCGGGTCCTCGCGCGTCTCGATCCGGTGCCAAAGGGCGACGGTGTCGGGGCGCGACGCGCGGCGGGGGGCATAGCTGTCCACGTGATGCCAGGTGCCATCCTGCAGCGCGACCGCGAAGATGTACATAATAGAGTGGTCGAGCGTCTCGCGGCTGGCCCTGGGGTCCATCTTCTGCGGGTCGTTGGCGCCGGTGCCGATCACGTAATGCGTGTGGTGGCTGGTGTGCAGGATGATCCGCTCGATGCGGTCGAGGTCGGCGATCCGCTCGCGCATCCGGAAGGCGAGGTCGATCAGCGCCTGGCTCTGGTACTCGGCGCTGTGCTCCTTGGTGTAGCTGTCGAGGATGGCGCGCTTCGCCTCCCCCGCTTCCGGCAGCGGCACGCGATAATGCGCGTCCTTGCCGTCGAGCATCCAGGCGATCACGCTGTCCTCCCCCTCGTAGATCGGGCTCGGTGCACCCTCGCCGCGCATCGCGCGATCGACCGCCTCCACCGCCAGCTTGCCGGCATGCGCGGGGGCGAAGGCCTTCCACGAGCTGATCTCCCCCTTGCGGGACTGGCGCGTGGTGAAGCTGACATGCACCGCCTGCTGGACGGCCTGGTAGATCGTCTCCTGCGGCAGGCGCAGCAGCGTGCCGATGCCGGCCGCCTGCGCCGGGCACAGATGCGCGATGTGGTCGATCTTGTGTTCGTGCAGGCAGATCGCGCGCACCAGGTCGATCTGGATCTCATAGCCGGTGGCGATGCCGCGGATCAGGTCGCGCCCCGACCGCTCGGTCGCCTGCGCGACGGCGAGGACCGGCGGGATGTTGTCGCCGGGATGCGAGTAGTCGGCGGCCAGGAAGGTGTCGTGCATGTCCAGCTCGCGCACCGCCGTGCCGTTCGCCCAGGCCGCCCATTCCGGGCTGACCCGCCGCGCCGCCGGCGCGCCGAACACGGTCGCGCCGTCGCGCCGCGCATGGGCCAGCGCCGCGTCCCGCGCCGACACGGCGGGGCGGCGGTTGATCGCGGCGATGGCGACCGCGGCATTGTCGATCACGCGATTGACGATCATCTCCGCCACCTCGCGCGTCACCGCCACGCGGTCCGCCGCAACGCCGGCGATCTGCCATGCCAGTTGCGCCTCGCGCGGCAGCGCCGCCTTGGACGGATGGACGCGCACATCGAGCAGCTTCATGCCCAACTCCCCGGAGTTTCCCCGCGGTTCGTAGGATCGCGCCGCCGCAACGGCAAGCCGGCGCAAACGATCGGGCAAGGTTTGGCGCGCAGACTGCGCGGTGCCCATGACAGGAAAGGACCCGCCATGACCATCGGCAGCATCGGCAGCGCGATGACGCAAGCGCTGCATCAGCCGACACCGCAGGCACCCGGCGCAACGACCCACGCTGCGCCGGACAGCGACGGCGACCACGACGGCAGCACCGCCAGGACGGCGGCGGCCACGCCCGGCCAGGGACAAGCCCTGGACGTGCATGCCTGATGCGGCGTTAACCCCGTGGTCACCGGTCCGCGCGAGAGTGTGCGGGACCGGCGCCAAACGCCCGCCGGGCAGCGGAAAAACTCCGCGTCCGCGGCGGGCTTGATCGCAGGGCGCGGCAGGATCAAGTAGTCGGGCAGGAATGTCGGGGCGACGCCCCGCAGCGAAAGGCCCGCCCCCTGTCCTCCGCCCCGCCTTCTCCGCAGGCCACCGTGCAGTGGCAACCGGATCGCAGCGCCGCCAAAGTCCCCTGGCCGGTGCCGCCCATGCCCGTCGCCCTGGCCCGCGGGGCACGCTGCGTCTGTCCCGCCTGCGGGCAGACCCCGCTGTTCCGCAGCTACCTGAAGGTGATGCCGGAATGCGCGAAGTGCGGCGCCCCGCTCGGCCTCGCCCGTGCCGACGATGCGCCGCCCTATTTCACCATCCTGCTGGTCGGGCACATCGTCGTCCCGCTTATGTTCCTGGTGGAGCGGAACTGGCAGCCCCCGCTGTGGCTGGAGGCGGCGATCTGGCTGCCGCTGATCGCGGCCCTGTCCATGCTGCTGCTGCAGCCGATCAAGGGTGCGACCGTCGGGCTGATGCTCACGCTCGGCATGCTGAAATCCGGCCCGGACGAATGACCGCCGCGCCCCCGGCCGCAGCCCGCGAGGCCGATCTGGTCCGCGTGACGCTGGAGGGCGAGTCGCTGACCCGCCTGTCGCCGGTGCTGGAGGCGGACCGGGCGCAGGCCGTGGCGGACCTGCTGGCGGAAAACCGCTTCGTCCCCCAGGGCGCGCCGCGCAAGCCCCTGGCGTTGCGGCTGTCGATCCAGGAAGGGCGGCTGGTGTTCGATATCCGCCATGACGACGACACGCCGCTGACCGCGATCGTGCTGGCCCTCGGCCCGTTCCGGCGGCTGATCAAGGACTACCAGATGCTGGTGGACAGCCACATCCTGGCAGTCCAGGAGGGGCGTGAGGACCGCATCCAGGCGATCGACATGGGCCGCCGCGGCCTGCACAACGAGGGGGCGGAACTGATGATGACCCGGCTCCAGGGCAAGGTGGCGATCGACTTCGCGACCGCCCGGCGGCTGTTCACGCTGATCTGCGTGCTGCACCAGCGCATCGGCTGAACGGACCATGCGGATCGACGGCACCCCGTATCGCAGCGTCTGGCGTGACGCCGAGGACGGCTGGTCCGTGCACATTCTCGACCAGACCCGCCTGCCCTGGTCGCTGGAAGTGCTGCGGCTGACTACGCCGGAGGCCGCTGCCCACGCGATCCGCGGCATGCAGGTGCGCGGCGCGCCGCTGATCGGCGCCGTCGCGGCCTACGGCCTGTGTCTGGCGCTGCGCGCGGATTCCACGTCCGCGGCGATGGAACGCGCCGCGGCCATGCTGGGCGAAACCCGGCCGACCGCCGTCAATCTCCGCTGGGCGCTGGAACGGATGCTGACCCGGCTGCGCAACACCGCCCCCGCCGAGCGCGCGGCCGCCGCCTATGACGAGGCCGGGCGGATCGCCGATGAGGATGCTGCACAGTGCGAGGCAATCGGCCGCCACGGCCTGCCGCTGCTGCGCGAGGCCGCGGCGCGGCGCGGCGGCCAGCGGGTGAACGTGCTGACCCATTGCAACGCCGGCTGGCTCGCCACCGTCGACTGGGGCACCGCGCTCGCGCCGATCTACATGGCGCATGAGCAGGGGATCGACCTGCATGTCTGGGTGGACGAGACGCGCCCGCGCAACCAGGGTGCCGCGCTGACCGCCTGGGAGTTGGGCAAGCACGGGGTCGCGCACACCGTGGTCGCCGACAATGCCGGCGGCCACCTGATGCAGCACGGGAAAGTCGATCTGGCGATCGTCGGCACCGACCGGGTGACCCGCGCGGGCGACGTGGCCAACAAGATCGGCACCTATCTCAAGGCGCTCGCGGCGCGTGACAACGGCGTGCCGTTCTGGGTCGCCCTGCCGTCCTCCACCATCGACTGGCGGATCGCCGATGGCGTGGCCGACATCCCGATCGAGGAGCGCGACACCGCGGAAGTCACGCAGCTCACCGGGCGCACCGCCACCGGCGCGCTCGCCACCATCCAGGTGACGGCGCCCGGCAGCCCGGCCGCCAACCCCGCCTTCGACGTGACGCCGGCGCGGCTGGTCAGCGGCTTCATCACCGAACGCGGGCGCTGCCCGGCGAGCGAGGCCGGCCTGCTGTCGCTGTTCCCCGAGCGACGATGACCGCGCCGGCCGCGCCGCGGTTTGCACACCTGCCTGCCGGCACCTAGAACACCGCCCGAACGCAAGCACCGGAACCCGCCCGCCATGCCAGCCTACCAGTACGTCTATGTGATGAAGGACCTGACCAAGAACTTCCCCGGCGGGCGGGAGGTGTTCAAGGGCATCACGCTGTCCTTCCTGCCCGGCGTGAAGATCGGCGTGCTCGGCGTGAACGGCGCCGGCAAATCGACGCTGCTGAAGATCATGGCGGGGATCGAGACGGAGTTCGGCGGCGAGGCCTGGGCCGCCGAAGGCGCGCGCGTGGGCTATCTGCCGCAGGAGCCGCGGCTCGATCCGACCAAGACGGTGGCCGGGAATGTCGGCGAGGCGTTCGGCCCGCTGAAGGCGGCGATCGAGCGCTTCAACGAAATCTCCGCCGCCTTCGCCGAGCCGATGGAACCCGACGAGATGGACGCGCTGCTGGCCGAGCAGGGCGATCTGCAGGAACGCATCGACGCCGCCGACGGCTGGGAACTCGACCGGCGGATCGAGATCGCGCTGGACGCGCTGCGCTGCCCGCCGCCGGACAGCCCGGTCACGCATCTGTCGGGCGGGGAGCGGCGGCGCGTCGCGCTGTGCCGCCTGCTGCTGGAAAAGCCCGACCTGCTGCTGCTGGACGAGCCGACCAACCATCTGGATGCCGAAAGCGTGGCGTGGCTGGAAAAGACGCTGCGCGACTATCCCGGCACGGTGCTGGTCGTCACCCACGACCGCTATTTCCTGGAGAACGTGACCAACTGGATCCTCGAACTGGAGCGCGGGCGCGGCTACCCGTTCCAGGGCAACTACTCCTCCTGGCTCGAACAGAAGCAGAAGCGGCTGGCGCAGGAGGAGAAGGAGGAGACGGCGCGGATGCGCGCGCTGGCGGCGGAGCAGGAATGGATCGCGGCGACGCCGCGCGCCCGCCAGGCCAAGAGCAAGTCGCGCATCCAGCGCTACGAGGAATTGCTGGCGAAGTCGCAGGAACAGGCCGCCGGCGTGGCCGAGATCGTGATTCCGCCAGGGCCCCGCCTGGGCGGCACGGTGATCGAGGCGGTGGGGCTGCGCAAGGGCTACGGCAACAACCTGCTGATCGACGACCTGAATCTCAAGCTGCCGCCGGGCGGCATCGTCGGCGTGATCGGCCCCAACGGCGCCGGCAAGACGACGCTGTTCCGCATGATTACCGGGCAGGAAACGCCCGACCAGGGCGAATTGCGGATCGGCGATACCGTCAAGCTCGGCTATGTCGATCAGAGCCGCGACAGTCTCGATCCGGACAAGACGGTCTGGCAGGAGATCAGCGGCGGGACCGACGTGATCTATCTCGGCAAGCGGGCGGTGCAGTCGCGCGCCTATGTCGGCGCCTTCAACTTCAAGGGCGCGGACCAGCAGAAGAAGGTCGGCATCCTGTCGGGCGGCGAGCGCAACCGCGTGCATCTGGCGAAGATGCTGAAGAACGAGAGCAACGTCATCCTGCTGGACGAGCCGACCAACGACCTCGACGTGGACACGCTGCGGGCGCTGGAGGAGGCGCTGGTCGAGTTTCCCGGCTGCGCCGTCATCATCAGCCACGACCGCTGGTTTCTCGACCGGCTGGCGACGCACATCCTGGCGTTCGAGGGCGACAGCCACGTCGAATGGTTCGAGGGCAACTTCCAGGCCTATGAGGAGGACAAGCGCCGCCGCCTGGGCGCCGACGCCACCGAGCCGCACCGGATCAAATACCGCCCCCTGGTGCGCTGACCGATGACGGAGCCACCGCGTGAACCCGACCTGGTGCGTCACCACGGGACGATTGTTCCTGCGCCCGGTCTGGGGCGGCGACCTGGCTGATCTGATCGCGCTGAAGGCCGATCCGCTTGTGTTCGCGGTGATGCTGGGCGGCGTGCGGACACCGCAGCGCACCGCGGAGGAACTGGCCGACGACGTGGCCTTCTGGGGCCGCCGCGGGGTCGGCATGTGGGCGGTCCGCGCGCGCGCGGACGATGCGTTCCTCGGCATTGCCGGCCTGCTGGACCGGCCGGACGGCCGCGGCATGTCGCTGCGCTTCGCGCTGCACGCGCACCGGCGGGGCCAGGGGCTGGCGAGCGAGGCCGCGGCGGCGGCCCTGCGCTATGGCCATGAGCGCGCCGGGCTGGGCCGCATCATCGCCGTGGCGCGGGAGGACAATGTCGCGAGCCGCATCCTGCTCGGGGCCATCGGCATGACGGAGTGCGATAGGTTCGACCGCGCCGGCGTGCCGATGGTGACCTATGAAAGCCGGCACGGACCGCGCGCTGCCCGATGAGCCGGCGGCCCGGCTAACCCGGCTGCACGCCCTTCGCGAGCGCCACGACGCTGCCCAGGCTCTCCGCCATCTCGGTCGGGATCAGCACCGTGGTTCCCCGCTCCTTGTTCATCTCGTACAGCAGGTTCATCTGCCGCAGCCGCAGGGCGGTGGGGTTGCTGGCATACAACTCCGCCGCCGCCAGCACCTGACGCGCGATCTCCTGCTCGGCGGAGGCGAGGGTGACGCGGGCATCCTTCTCGCGCTCCGCCTGCGCCTGACGACTCATGGCGTCCTGCAACTCCTTGGGGATCGCCACGTCGCGGATTTCCACGCTGGTCGCCGCCACCCCCCAGGTGGTGGTCTTGGAGGTGATGGAGGCGCGGAGCTTCTCGTCCGCCGTCTGCCGGTCCGCGAGCAGCCGCGACAGTTCGGTCGCACCGATCATCTCGCGTAGCGTGGTCTGCGCGACGCGCTCGATCGCCTCCCGGTAGTTGGCGATGTTGACGGCGGCGGCGCGCGAATCGGTGACCTGCCAGAACACGATGGCATCGACGCCGACGGCGACGGTATCGCGCGTCAACGCCTGCTCGGCGGTGATGCTGGTGGTCTGGATGCGGGTGTCGATCACCGCCGTGGCCTGCTCGATCACCGGCAGCACCAGATAGAGGCCGGGGCCGCCGATCCGCTGGAACCGGCCGAGCCGCAGGATCACCGCCCGCTGCCATTCCTTGGCGATGCGCACCGAGCGCAGCAGCACGACCGCCGCCAGCACGACGATGACCACCAGCACCACGGACACGCCGGTTCCCCCCATCTGGTTGCCGGCGCCGGTCAGCCGCTGGCCTGCCGCTGCATCGCGGTG